>PALY01000071.1 GCA_002707085.1 Deltaproteobacteria bacterium | reverse complement strand
CCAGCCCAACCCCGCTTCGTCAGGTGTCGACTTCAAGGCTTCAACCACACAATGAGTGGCGCTGATGTAATCGACCCCCTGCAAAACAAAACCCGCTTCAATCCGAGACACGTCGAGCGCATCCAGACCGAACGGAATCAACCCGTGATCAGCACCCGCTTCGATGATGGCATCCCACAAGGCAGTCGCATGCTCATTCTCGCAGAAGATTTCATACCCAAGATCGCCCGTGTAGCCAGTGCGAGACACCCACACAGGCAAACCCGCGAGAGTCATCTTCCGAACGCGGAAAAACCGCATTCGATTCATGTCAAAATCAGTGACAATGTCCAAGATCTTGCGGGCGCGAGGTCCCTGAATCGCCAAACCACAAATGGTGTTCGTGGTGTCTACAATTTCAACATCAAAACCCCGGCTGTGCTGAACGAACCACGCCAACCAAGGTTCAGACGAGGTACACCGGAAATGCTCGGGCCCCAGGCGTGCAATGGTGCCATCATCCAGAAGCTTACCCGCGTCATCACACATCGAACTGTAGACGACACGCCCCACACCAATGGTGGATATGTCTCGGGTCCAAATACGAGCCAGGAAAATACCTGCATCGGGTCCCGTGATGTCGTATTTGTACAAAGGACTGATGTCCAACAAGCCAGCCGTACTTCGAAGAGCGAAATACTCTGCCTCACTGTGCGGCTGGTAAGTACACACCGCTGCCAATCCAGCCCACTCTTTCCACGAGTAGCTGTCACAGGCTGCGCTTGTGCGTGAATGAAACGGGGAAGTACGCATGCTTGGCACGTACTCAGTACAAATGCCTTCGGCCACCCTTTGGATACAGACGTGCCAAATCTTCGCAGTACATCAACTCCAGACGTGGAGAATTGGATGGTCACCAACCCTCAAAACATACGATTGCAGGCCAATTCTATGGGGACGAAACCAATCGTCCCGCGCGTTCGCTGCCTATTGAAGCGGCTTTGCGTAAGCGTCGTTCACCGTGAACAACTCCATCCGAACCCACTCGCCACCACGCTTTGCAGGGAAAGCTTGTAGGTCAACCTCTGCTACAGAGAATGTTTCGCCTGTCTTCTTCAACCAAAAGGCCAACTGATAAAAAGCAGAAGGATCTCCGCCGGAAGACTGAAAGTCACTCAACGCGATGTAGCCCTTGTCAGCCTTGTAGCGAACAGGATCATGGGTACGAACATACTGAGCAGTCACCGTGCCACCATCACCATTATCAAATGTAAGTGAACCGTTTTTTCCGTTCTTGCTCACGTAATCCAGCACTGCAGCCTTGATGGCAAGCGCGTCTTCATTCAGAGCGCCGATTGCTGCCTGCAACTGGTCAGCCGGTACAGCGTCCAAACCTGGAGGAACCGCCATTTGATCAGAGGAACCAACGTTCGGCGGGGGCAATGCACCAGACGGAGCACTTGGAGGTGCAACACCTTGTTCCGGAGGTGGGCCTTGAGTCGTCGTTACAGCGCCTGTGGGACCCTCAACTGGTTGGGGGCAGCCGGCCACAAGGGTGGAAAGAAAAAGGGCTGGGATAATCTGTCGCATTGGTCCTCCGGAAGGTCGCGAAAAATGAATAACCCGCGAAGCGCGGACCTGGCATCTACAACCCAGGCGGAGTGTATGTTGGGCTCTTTTCTAACTTTGGAACAGCGCACGGATATTGGCGCCGCAAATATGAAAGTAGGACGGCACCTACAGGCAAAGTGGCGGCCCCAATATCTTTCGCCATGGCCTTTTTAAGCAGCTGAATTGGGTCTTCCACTTCCGCTTCCCCCATCCGATTCAAGCAGAAGAGAGGCTCTCCACCAGTGGTTTTAAGGGTAATGTTGCTCCACCCATACCCCGCCAAAATACCGGCCAAAAATCCAACCAAATAGGTTTTCCCGTCCTCAGATGCCTGCGAATGCTCCGCCAAAAACTCAACAGCGGTCGCCTCGGCGCGTACCGGGGGAGAAACACCAAGCAACAGCAAAATCAGAATCCAAACACGCATATTCTTCTGCTCCAAAATGGCGGTAAGCGATGGGAATCGAACCCACCGAGCAACGCTCTTCAACGAACCCCTCCGGTTTTGAAAACCGGGGCCGGCACCAGCCTAGCAACGCCTACCATTGTGATTGATGTACCACACTTGAACCAAACCGACCCCCAAAACCTAGCGGACCGGTGTTGGCGCTACCGGTGGAGCCATAGGCGTGGTCATACTGCCCGGCGACGCTGACGGCATCGTTTTCGGGCCTCCATATGGGGGCCGCCATGTCCAAATGCTTGCATGTGCGATCGCAGCCAACACCAATACAGCACCCACAATGCGCGCCCGTCCCGGCCACGGTCGAACCATCGACCCCAACCTCAAAGCCGTCGCCACCCACAAAGCAATGCAGGCCACAACCAAACGGGCCTCGACATTGGGCGTACTGTAGATCAGCCCATCATCCGTAAGAACAACAATACCCACCACCGTCGGCAACATCAGCCAACTTAATCGGGAAGCCCCCCTCGATATGGGCCAGGTCAATACAGCGACCATCCCGGGAATCGCCATCGTGGCGTAATACGCACCCACTCCACAAGAGTCTGCAGCCAATGCCGTTGCCAACAGGGCTATGGACACCCCCATCGCCTCGCCTTGACGAAGTTTGTCGGCCCGTAAACTCCATACAGCCCATGCACTTAAAACCAAGCTCATGATGGCCAATGATGGTCTGCGCAAAAACCCGGCCAAACTCGCCCAATCAGGCAATCGCTGATCGTACAACCAATGCGGCTCTACACTCTGTTGAAACGCAAACGTCGCTTGCAGGTTGGCAAACACCCGGTCTGCAGGGACATACACCAATGTAGCGGCACCCAACAGCACTCCCAATCCCGCAACCACGCCCAACGACCGCCATCTTCTCGACCAAAACATGGGCCATAAGGCCACAGCGGGAACCAACTTAATTCCAGCGCCAATCACAGCGACTGCGCCAGCACTTACGAGCCAGCCCCGCGCAGCAAAGGCCATGGCAAAACCAAACAACCCCACAATCAAAAGGTTGGGCTGTCCCAAACCAAGCTGCACAGATGCAAATAAAGGAAACAGCACAAAGCTTGCCCACACGGAGAGCGCGGCGGCAAACGGAGCCCGAGACCGCTCCACACCGACGGTTCCCGCAAAAGCAACACCCGCAACCAGCCCTATCAGCAACACCTGGCGCCAATAATGCATAAACGTGAACCAGCTCATGTCGCTCAGTGGCTGAAGCATCACGTGAAAGCTTGCGGGATACAAAACGCTAAAAAGCGCTTTGGAAACATTCATGCCTGAATATTCATAGAGATACTGAAGATCAGCCGCGCTCGTTGGGTCGTACCCAAGACGAACCGCACGGGCGCCCAAAAACAACGGCAAGGCATCAGAGCTGGAAGCAGGGTCTGCTGCAGCCGCGTAATCCCAGGTCGAACGAACCTGCTGAACCGCAAACCAGCCCACTGCCGCCGCTGCCGCCCACCACGCTCCAATTTGAAAACGACTATTCCGCATCTCGCTTGGAAGTCTAAACCGTCACCGCCGAAGCTGGGTAGAGGGAAGCACAATCGCTCGACGGGTTTGAGTCGTTTCGGGGAGGAGCATGCTACCTTGGGGGGGCAGATACCTTTTGTACGAGAAACGATGACCAACGAGAAGCGAAATCCCAACGCCATCGATCTACTGTTGATCTACCCACCCTGGCCTGCCGCCAAGGGACGGGCGCGTCTGATATCCACACTCCCTCCGCTGGGGGTACTCTCGATTGCGTCCAATGTGGAACACCACGGCTACAGCGTCGAGGTATGCGATGCTCACGCATACCAACTGGATGACAATGACATCCGCACACTCTTAAGAAAACACAAACCAAGAGTGGTCGGCCTCTCTGTGCTGACAAGCCAAGCGTTGGCAGCACACAGCATCGCTCGAATCTGCAAACAAGAATTGCCCAACTGTACGGTCATCGCAGGCGGTGTACACGCCGAAGCCTTGCCCGTTCGAATGCTGCGCAACTCTGCCATCGATGCCGTGGTCAGAGGCGATGGTGAAGATGCGATGGTCGAGATTCTCGCCAACACCCACTTCAACGACATCACCGGCCTTTCTCACAGAACCGAAGATGGCGTGGTCCACAACCCAGCAAGACCCGTCAATATGAATCTCGATGAGTACCCAATGCCCGCCTACCACCTGGTGGACTTTGACATGTACTACCCAGGTGCCACCACCTACAGGCAACTGCCAGCCATCAACTTGATGATGACGCGAGGCTGCCCAGGGAAATGCACCTTCTGCAACTCAGCAAAAACAACGCTGCGAACCAGAAGTCCCGAAAGCATGGTCGCGCAAATCAAGCACCTATACGATGAATATGGAATCAGGCAGTTTCAGTTTTACGATGACACATTCACCGTACTCAAGAAAACCTGCCTTGAATTTTGTGAACGACTGACCGCTGAAAACTTGAACGTGAGCTGGATTGGTTTCATCCGCGGTGACTGTTTCTCGGACAAAATCGCCGCAGCCATGAAAAAGGCCGGGTGCCACCAAGTTCTCGTAGGTGTTGAAACCGGAAATCCGGACATTGCAAACCGCATTGGAAAACCCATTGATCACAAGAAGTATAAGAAAGCGGTAGAGATCGCTCACCGGCACGGTATCGAAGTCCGTGCGTCATTCGTGATTGGCTCTTTGGGTGAAACTTGGGACACCATGAACGACAGTCTCAAGATGGCGCTCAATATGGACTTCGACTTTGTCCAACTGTTCATTTCAACCCCCTACCCCGGCACAGCCATGTACAAAGAAGCTGCCGAACGGGGCTGGCTCACACACGAGTCATGGGACGCCTATGGTCAGGCGCGCGTACTGGTAAACCAACCGCAAATCGACTCCGAGACCATCTACAGATTCGAAAAGCACTTCAACCGCAAGTTCTACATGCGTCGAAAGTTCGCCAAACGGATGCTCAAGCGCAGCACCAACCCCCGCCAATTTCGAGACTATGCTTTGGCCGTCCCCTACTTACTCATGGGGATGCGCAGTGATCCCACTGGAAGCAAGTGGGACTGTTGGGAAGGTTTGAATGAAGATGATTTCCTAGACGTCGCCTTAGCTGAACCCACCATCGACACACTGACGCACACCATCCGTGACACAGGACTCCCAAACAACACATGAACGCTCTTCTATTGGCCGCCACACTCATGACTGCAGATGCCGCACAACGGCATGTGACTGTGGAGCCACTTGGCGTTGAAAACTTCTCTATGGGGTTCACAGGAGGAAGCTTTGACGTGAAAGTCGCTGCCCTCCGGCATCGGTGGCTGCCCCTTCGGCTCAAAGAACTCGACTACGAAGTCGTGGTCGCTGGGAAGGTCTTCAGCAGCGGAACCCAAGAGTATGACCAAACCGTCCTTCGACGGGGAGACCCCGAAATCATTCCCTTCCATGTGAAATTCACGGCGGCCCAAGCCCTGCACGCAGGCGCATCGGCATGGTCACAAGGAAAGGTGAATGTGCGCATTCGAGGAACGGCCGATGTATCCGTTTTGTTCATTCCATTTGAAGTCGACTTCAATGAAAAAGTGAACCTCGGAAAAATAAGAAAGCCAAGCCAATCAGGTGGAAAGAAAAAACGGAAGTGATCGTCTATTCGACGTACCCAAGCGCCCTCAAAGACTCTATGGCTGCCGCATCACGACCCTTTCCTTCCGGCGCCGCGGTGCCCAACTCCTTTCGAATCTGACTCTGCATGGCATCCACCGCCGCAGATTGCGAAACGTGGATGTCGATTGCCTCGGATGGATCCGTCGCCAAGTCGTACAAAGAAACAGAATCTGAGTCGGTATCCCAGATGAACTTCACCATTTGGCCAAAATCATCTGCATCTTGCTTGGCTGCTCGGTACCCAAGAACCGTACCGGCTGAGAGAGATCGTCCCATCCGGCCCATCAACAACGATGCATAGTCTCGCTGCTTTTCTCCCCGCATATATGGACTCAAGTCACCGGACTCCGTCCCCTCCATTTCCGACAAGTCGAGCATGCTCAGCATGGTGTTGGGCAGGTCCATCAAACGCGCCTGGCTGCGTACAAGCTTGGTGTCGTAGCCTTCCTTGTGCGGAACAATGATCATCGGAATGCGAATGGTTTCATCCCAAATTCCATGGTGATTGAAGTAAATCTCATGCTCACCCAACATTTCCCCATGGTCTGACACCACCACAATCATCATGGGTCGGTCCACAGTCGCCCGAACTTGTTCGATAAAGTCACCCAATACCTGGTCGGTATGGGCAACCTCTTCGGCATACAAGGTACGCAACTGAGTGGTCAGCACTTCGCCATACTGAACGGACGACTCGTCGGCTAGAATCGCACGGTGGTCAACATTGGGCGCTCCAGGAGCGCCATGGGTCTCATAAGGGGCGTGCGGCTCAAACAAATGAACCCACATAAAGAATGGATTCTCACCATGAGCAACCATCCAGTCCAAAGAACGGCCCAGTGTGTCTTCTGCGGAACGCTCCAGAAAGTGACGATATCGCGCGGGGTCTCCAAAACGCATCAAGGCCCGCAACGACAAATGAGCGATACGAATCTCGTTCAGCCCACGAACCCCCGAAAAGAACCCATCATCGTAGGCCTGGAAACCTCGGTCCAAACCCGTTTGCCGATGCACGGCAAAACTGGAAACAAAGGCTGCCGTCGCGTACCCCTCATTGCCAAGCTTTTCGGTCAATGTCGGGTACCTGCCCGATAGCTGGTGACCATTCGACAACACGCCCGTACGAACCGGGTGTAGCCCCGTAAACAACGATGCATGGGCAGGCACGGTTTCCGGAAATGGAGTCACTGCGTTTTCAAACAGCACGCCCTCCGCGGCAAGCGCATCCAAATTTGGGGTCTGAACCGGGCTGTCGCCATAGGCAGACACATGGTCCCGCCTCAACGTGTCAATTGTGACCAGCAGAACATTTGGGTCAGAATCGAGGGCACGACCCGCACTGTAGTCGCCACTCGAGGTCGCAATCGCTGAAACGGAAGACACCATCAAAGAAAGAGTGGTAGAAACCAGCAGCCAACTGGGTCCCGACGACTTGCCTTCTTCCACCCTGCGATCCGACCAACGCCAGATAAAGCGTGTGTAGAGATTGACGAAACCAATCACACCAAAAGGCATGGCAAAAAATGCCATCGCCTGAGGTGTTCTTCCCGGTTGAGCCAGAACCAACAAACCGCTTGGCCACAAATGAAATGCGGCAAGCCCTCCCGCGACGAGTCCAAGGACACGAGCAATGTTCCGCGTCGGGTCCGCCTTGAACAACCATGCACCCAACAGGCCCACAAACAATCCACCCCCAGCAGCCAGCAAGCCACCAAGGACCACACTGGTCGTGGCCAAGATGACCGCCTCGCTCATGGGCATCACCAATTTGCTTGAAGCACCAATCGCTATCGCTTCCGCCGCACCAGACAACATCCCGAGGCCCAGCGACATTTTCACCGCTGAACCGACAAAGGCTCCACGTTCGATGGGTTCATCCGCCCAGAGAATATCGCTCAATGCTGCCTCCATTGACGGGTAAACCATCTCAAATGGTCATCCCATCTCACTACCATTGATATGGTATCGGTGTGCGCCAACGATTGCCCCTACTGAGTCTTATCTTCTTGCTTCCACTGCTGGTGGCATGGCCCTTACCTGCGGTCTGGTCATCCAGTTGGTTGACTGTACCAGCGGGCGAAGCGGCCATCCACGTGTGGGGCTTATGGGTGACAGCAGCAAACCAAAACCTGTTCACCATCGAAACTTTTGCTCTCGCGTGGCCAGATGGGGTTCAGGCCGTACTCGCCGACCCTGCAAACATCCCATGGTTTGTTCTGGGATGGGGGCTTGGTCCTGCTGCCGCATACAACACGGTTGTTTATGCAAACTTGGTTTTGCTGGGAATCTCTGGGGCAGCACTGGCCAAACGGGTGGGAGGCAGCCCCACTCTGGGGGTGATCGCTGCCTGCACGAATGCTTCCATCCTCGCAGCCACGACCACAGGAATCACCGAACATCTGGGTGTTGGCTGGATTGGTTTGATGATCGTCTGCTTGCTGAAAGCCTTAGAAAAGGGATGCAAAAAATCCGCGGTGGGTGCAGGCGTCCTGTTGTTCATGTGTGCCGCCAGCGGACCCTATTGCGGAGTGTGGGCCAGTTTTATTGCCACCACAATCGGTATCGCACACCTGTTCCGCAAAGATCGCCAGCAGCTTTTCGTACCTCTCGGCATCACGGCCGTGGTCGGAGGTGTCTTGGTGGCCCCGCTCGCACAAGCCATCATGAGCGGTCGCATCGCTGGGCAACCGGGAACGGCTCAACTGGCCAGCCAACTTCTGAACCGTCCAGCCAATCGTGCAGAGCTATACCGGGGTGGCCTTCGTTTTGGCGCAGACCTCACCGACTCTATCGTACCTGTGATGTTCACTGGGGGAGCCGGACTGCCCAACCAAACTGGCTACATCGGACTGATTGCGCTGCTTACAGCCGTTTTCGTTTGTACAAAACGAAAAGAGATGTGGCCCTGGCTTGTGGGCAGCCTGGTTTTTGTCGCTCTATCGTGGGGTCCTTGGCTGATTTATAAAGGAAACCCCGTCACCATCGACGGCGCTCCACTGTTGGCACCTGCGGGCATATTGGCCAAAAACGTACCCTTCTTTTCCAGAATCTCTCACTGGCAGCGAGCTGCCGCTGTGGCAGCATTACTGCTGATTCCTTTGGTATCGCTACTCCCCAAATTGAAACTGCCAAAAGTAGTGCCATGGGCAGTTGCGGGACTGCTGCTCATCGATCACATGATTGGCTCGCCGCTTCCTTGGCCCCTCCCCTCCACTCCCTCCATCAACAGTTCAGCATACGCATCGATCGCTCAACAAAAAGGAAGCGTCCTGGTGTTGCCCAAAAAGTTCAACTCCCAACTGCCTCCCAATGCCGTCTGGCGAGATCCAGCCATCCTGGCGCAACTGAACCATCAGCGGCCCATATCTGAAGCGGGAACCATGGGTCACGAACAATCTTCGGGTTCCAGTCATGCGGCCGACATCATTGTGAAAATTGGACTTCATGGGCGAATAGACCGAGGCCACCGCAACGTGTTCCAAGATGCAGACTTTCGATGGCTTGCCGTATACAAACGCCACATCAATCCAGACCCCGTTCGGGATAAATATTGGGCGCGCTGTATCGGGAAACCCATTGCCGAGGACGATAGCGTTGTGATCTATCGTTTGGGCGATGGCATCAAAGAGTGGTGTCTTGGCGGATCTTGATCCACCGCCGCGTCTCACGGTCTCTGATCGACTTAAACTTGTGGGGTTCAGGCGCGTCAATGGATAGCGACTCGCCTGTGATGGGGTGTACAAAAGACTGGTGCATCGCCGTCAGGAACAAGCCACTTCCCCGGAGAACCTTCTTGTCTCCACAGTACAGGTCATCACCCAACACAGGATGACCCAAGTGCAGCATGTGTCGACGCAACTGATGGGTACGTCCCGTGACAGGTTCCAGTTCAACAGTGGTAAACCACTCCACATGTACAGAACGGGTGTGTTCGACCGCCCGGTACCGGCTGAAAGATGCTCGCCCATCGATGGGTTCATGCACCTCTCCCTCGCCCTCCAAACGTCCAAACACCAATGCACGGTAGCGTTTATGGATTCTACGTTCAGCAAACATGCGGTTGAGTGCAACGCGAGCCGCCTGTGTTCGAGCGACCAACAGTAGTCCAGACGTTCGGTAATCCAAACGGTGGCATGGATCGGGCATGGGAAGTGCGTCGGGCTCTTCACTCCGGTCCATGTTGTGAAGCAATGCACGATGCACGGTCAGTCGATGGTTGCCACGGGTGTGCATACCAGCAGGCTTGTGAACCACCGCCAAGTGAGAATCGATGTACAGAACATCGAGTTCCATCTCTAAAACTGGGATTACCGGCGGTTCGGGAACCGTCAGGATCAACTCTGTACCTGGACGCGGAAACCAATCCGTTCTCGCCTTCACACCATCAATAAAAAGGCATGAAGACTTGATGGCTTTTCTCGCCTGATTCCGACTATCGAATACCGAAAACACGGAATAGCAATAGGCATCCATCCGCATCATCGGCGAATCTTCAGGTACGACGTGGGTAAATACCGGCATGCCCTACCATCTATGCCGAAGCCACCAAAACTGCCCCTTGGCAATTGCGACTAAGGTTCCTATGTTTCTTTCATGGGAGTCCAATAAAGTGTCCGATTACGCCCGACGACATGGTTCTGCGCACCACAGCAACGACACGTCCACGAGCAACTCCAGTTCGTCATCCAGTTCGATGAGCGAATCCACATACGGTGTACTTACCAGCCACATGACTGCGGGTGGGCACATCGAGTTCGGAGACCGCGGCCCCGCAGTCGAAGAACTGCAAAGAATGCTCGGATTCAATCGACCCGATGGAATGTTTGGCCCTCTGACCCTAAATTCCTTGGAACTATTCCAGGGCGCATATGGACTTCCGGCATCCGGAGTGCTCGACCTCGCGAGCTTTACCACCCTGATCAACATGAAAGGTTCTGGCACACACACATCGTTGCTGTTCGGTCAAGTCGGAACGGGTGCATCCGCACACACAGGAAACAGCGACAACATGCCCGCTGGAGTTGGCACATCCGTCAAGATGGCCCAATCCGATGAGGCGCGCATCCTCATGTACAAAGACAGCTTCATCTCCGCGTCCGAACGCTACGATATCCCTGCCGCCATTCTTGCAGCCATCGCAAGTAGAGAGACCCGTGGTGGAAAATATCTGGGTGAAGATGGGTATTCTATTTACGGGGGAAATCAGGGCTTTGGGCTCATGCAAGTGGATGCAGGACACCACTCCCCACAAGGTGGCCCCACAAGTACCGAACANATCGAACAAGCCGCCGAAATCTTTGCCGGCTTTCGAAATCGACTCGAGAATGACCACCCCGATTGGACTGAAGCCCAGATACTCAAGGCTACCGTTACCGCCTACAATTGTGGGCCCGGCCGAATCACAAATCTGTCCACCATGGATTCGCTGACCACAGGCAAAGATTACAGCAGCGACACCTGGGTCCGAGCCCAGCACTACGCCCGACATTTCAACGAGTCGCTGCCCAATAGTTAGTCCGTTGTCGATGCTGTGAATATTGAGCTTGGCTGCCCGTATATAAGACCTGTCCAGCGGAGTAATCGTATGAATAGAAAAGTACCTTTCGGGATTGTATTGGCCTTCCTTTCCATCGGGTGGAGCCCCACAGCAACCGCCGAGACTGGCACCATAGAGTTCTGCGGCAAGACCTTCAAAGTCACAGCCAAAAGAGTGAGCTGTGACGGTGATATGGACGACCCCAATAAAATCGTTCTATCCGACCTACAGCCACTCACACAGCTGACTCGCCTCTCAAAACTCAGCTTCCGTTCTGTGACGGTGGGCGATCTCAGCCCCTTGAGCCAGTTGCCCAAATTGCATGAACTCAATCTCCGAGAGACGAACCTGACAAGCCCTTCATCTCTTGAGACACTCATTACACTCCGAACGTTGGGACTATCGCAAACTGATCTTTCGGACGTGACACCCATTGGAGCATTGAGTGAACTGGACACCCTCACGGTGGAGTCAAGCCAGATCGGGGACCTTTCACCATTGAGTGGATTGCCGAAACTTAGAAGCCTGAACCTTCGCGAGGCAGACCTGGAAAAACCAGACTCGCTTTCAACCCTGACCCAATTGTGGCGACTGGACTGGACAGGCACCGGCGTCACAGATGTTTCGCCATTGAGCGCTTTGACGCAATTGACACGACTAAGTCTGGGAGGGAACGACACCCTCTCAGACGTGTCGGTCTTGCGTGAACTCAGCGAACTACAAGAGTTGAGCCTGGGGGGAAATTCTGCCCTGAACGATGTGTCGGCTTTGAGCCGTCTGACAAAGCTCGTAAAACTCAACCTGGCAATGAGTCCCATCGAAGACCTGGGACCGATCTCACAGCTCACACAACTGGAGAGCATCCACCTTCCAAAGGACACCGTTAAGGACATCTCTGCACTGAGTGGACTCGCCAACTTGCGGCATCTCGACCTCGCCGAAATGAGCGTGACGAACCTCTCGCCACTCAGTGAGATGCACGCCTTGGAAGGCCTTGATCTCTCCGGGAGTACTGTGGTGGACCTTTCCCCGCTGAGCGGCCTCCACAACTTGCGCAGTCTCGATCTCCAAGAGACTGCTGTGACGGACATCTCTCCACTACAATCGATGGTCAGTTTAGAATCCTTGAACCTCTTAAAAACGGAAGTCGACGACATCGGCCCTTTGCGTCACCTGACGGCGCTCTTGAAACTGACCATCTCGCAAACCAAGGTGTCCGATCTATCACCGCTGGAACAGCAACTTTCACTGCGCGAACTCAGGATCAAAGGCGCCCCCATCGAAGACCTGGCCCCCGTCGCTACCCTGCCCAACCTGCACTCTTTGCGTTCAGCAGACTCGACACAGAAGGCCGAATTCAAACGGCTTCGTGATGCATTTATCGACAGTCGCTGGTCTGGTGAGGTGGTGTTCTGTGGTCAAACCTTCACAGTCACCCAGAAACGCAAAAGACCAAACAGCCCTGAAGACCGAACCGACCCGTGGGGACTCGAGTGTACCGATGAAAAAACCGTCGATCTCTCACCATTAATAGAATTGACGAACATCGAAGTTCTCACCCTAAACGGTACGAACGTCCAAGACTTGGGACCCATTCGGCACCTGAAACAACTGACCGCCTTCAATCTCAANCAGTCGCAAGCAGAAGACTTGTCTCCCCTTGCTGCACTGACGCGCATGGAAGTCATCGACATCGCAACGTCTAAAGTGAAAGACCTTTCGCCAATGGCTGAAATGAGCCGGCTCAAGTCCGTTGTTCTCACCGACTCTCCCATTCACGACATCACTCCACTTGCTGGAAAAACGACATTAGAGAGCCTTGATCTAACCGGCACATTGATCAAGAAATTGCCCCAAATGGGTTCGATGCCCAGCATGACGGTGCTGACCCTCAATGGGACACTCATCCGGGATCTTCGGCCCATCAACGGAATGGTGAACTTGGAAGAACTTCAAGTCGCCGATACACGCATCAAGAAACTGAACGGTATCGAAGAATTGACCCACTTAAAAAGGCTGCGAGTTCAAGGCACCAGAGTCAAGAATCTCGAGCCACTACGGAATTTGACCTCGCTCCGCAACCTACAGATCGACGGTAGCCGGGTCACCGACTTGGAGCCCATAGCAGGGCTGACCGAGCTGTTTGAGCTGCGACTCGCGAATACATCGGTGAGCGATCTGACCCCTCTTGCCAAACTATCAGCACTCACAGCACTCGATATTCGCGGCACGTCGGTCACCGATCTCAGTCCCCTGACCTCGCTCTCGCAACTGATCACGTTGACCATCGATGCCAGCGTACCCGAGGCAGAAGTAAGCGCCCTGCAAAAAGCACTCCCGAAGCTCACCATCAAACGGCCTTAAAGAAACGCCTGTTTACGGCTCGATGTAGCCCAATTCTTCCAGTGCCTGCTGGGTTTCTGCATCCGTCTTCGGCGACCGAACCGGCGCGCGGCTGCTCAGGGCATTCCCAAGACGATCTGCCATCGCTACATCACACTCCAACATGGGTGTGTCTTCGCTCGGATCGGCGCTGAGATCAAAACAAACATCCTCCCCAGATGCTGGCCGAAGATGTTTTTGAACTGTTGACCGCAGCGCATGTGCAATGGGCGGAGGATCGCTAAACTTCTCTGTGACTGTAGATGCGAGAACCTCTGTGTCTGTACAGGGAAGCACACCCTGCACTACTCCAGACAAGTCGGCAGCGCTGGGTGGAGATTCATCCGTCAACCCAAGCAAGCCCACAATCGTTGGGGCCACACTGGCCGTAGAAGTAGAGCAGTCTACTGTTCCACCCGCACCAATGACCGAAGGCCACCGAACCAACAACGGTACACGCAGCGACACATCGTACAAGTGGTCACCATGGTCAAACAGGTAATCGTGTTCGGTCAGGCTCTCTCCATGATCGGCGGTGATGACAACCAATGTGTCATCCAAGACACCATTAGAACGCAGAGCATCCAATACACGGCCCACCTGTGCATCGACTTCTCGCACCTCCGCTTGGTATGCATCAACGAGCCAGCCTTTGTCGGTGATCGCCTTGTGTTCATCGGGCCAGTAGTCGGGAAGTGCCAACGCTGTGCCATTGGTGGTTCCATCAATGGCACGAC
>PALY01000070.1 GCA_002707085.1 Deltaproteobacteria bacterium | reverse complement strand
TAAACTTTGATATCTACGGCGTCGCTGGACTCGGGATGTTGTCCATGGCCAGCTACTATGCTGTGTATGACGACACTCTCGTGGAACCACCATACACAACCTTGGTCCCTCAGGGTGAGCCCAAAAAGGTTGTACTCACACCCAATGTCGGTTTGGGATTCAACTTCTTCATCAACCAGACCATGGCACTGAAGCTCGATGCCCGCTCGTACCTGTACGTGGACGAAAAGCCAACGTACGATCCGGACAATCCTGCTACCGAAAAGCGACTTTACAACAACTTCGTGGCTTCCACTGGCATCAGTTTCTTTGTGCCAGAAATGCAGAAGCGCCGGTCTAACTTCTAAGCCGCGAAAGGACGCAATATGACCATCCTTCGAACTACACTCGTCATGCTGGCCTTCTGTACCTTCACAGGTACCGGGTGGGCTCAAGATGACACATCTTCTGACGACGAACTGGGCGATATCCTTGGCGGTTCAACCGGAGACGACTCATCGGACGACACTTCTGGTGGAGATCTTGGAGACGTCCTTGGTGGCGGTTCCGGTGAGCAAACCGCTGAGCAGGAAGCTGCAGACTTCGGCACGCCTGAAAACACCAGTCGTGTTGGCGGCAACCCAAATGAGGACTTTGTTCTCATTGAAGATGACAGCCGCAAGAAACGGCTCATCAAGACCCTACAACGCAAGAACTTCACAAAGCTGAAGAGATGGGAGGCATCGCCTCACGTTGCTTTCGTTGCCAATGACCCGTTCCTAAAGCGAAAGATCATTGGGACCGGAATCAACTACAACATCACGGAAATTTTTGCGGTTGAAGCGAACTTTGACTTCTCTCCTGACCTCGGAGAGGCCGACTGGAAGCCACTCACCAAGCAACTCATCGAAGAGAACCATGTCAGCCCTGACATCTCCAAGTTGACGTATTTTGGTTCAGCGACCTTCTTGTTCTCTCCGATTTACGGAAAGATTGCGGTCATGGGGCGCAAGATTATCAACTTCGATATTTTCGCGGGCTTCGGAATGGGCGTCACCCATACAAGTGACGACCTGCAGGCCCTGGACACCGAAGAGTCAGACGACAGAGCCGTTGTGACACAAGAGCAACTGCACCCCACCACAAACTTTGGCGGTGGCGCGCGCATTATCTTCAATGAGAGCTGGGCGCTTCGTTTGGAGGCACGTTCCTTGGTCTACATTGAGGCTGTAAATGCCACAACACTTGAGATGAAGAACAACCTCTTGCTGCAGGCAAGTGCATCGTTCTTCTTCCCTGGCATGAAATAGGTGGGCGGTACGATGATGTTTACTCAACACTTTTTCCGAGGTCCTGAGCTTATGAAGCGCACCCTCCTCCCAATCCTTGCTCTCGGCTTTACTGCATTTTCTGGAAGTGCTCATGCGCTCCAATGCAACGAAGTATCAGAAATGCTGCAGGTTGGTGTTCCTGGAAATATCGTTGCGAATGCAATGAAAGGCTCAGGGGCCACATACACCGCAGCTGACGTTAGCTGCTTGTCCAAAGCTGGGGCTCCCGCAATCGTGTTGGAGACTGCTCGCTCGATGGTCGCATCTGCAGCACCGGCACCCGCAGCAGCGCCTGAGCCAAGCCGCTCATCTGCACCTCAGTCGGGTATCGATGCAGAGTCTGACCTTGTCGGTTCTCGCACGAGTTCACGTCGCGATCTGCAAGATGAAGGTGCAGCCGAAAGCAGCGCATCGGGTGCTTCGGAAGTCAAAGCCGCAGTCAAGCTTCTTCGTGCGAAGAAACCGCTTACCGCTTCTTTGCGCCTGTATGAACTATTGAAGGCAGGCAGTCACCCAGAAGAAGACACGAAAATTAAGTACTACTTGGCTCGATGCCTTGAAGAATTGGAGATGTACCACACAGCCCAGTACTTCTTCCTGAAGGTCGTAAACCAAGGTACTGACACCCCTTACTTCAAGTACGCACTGCCCAAACTCGTGAAAATGTCGAGATACACGGGTGATGAAACGGAACTCTTGAAAATTGCCAAGCATGTGCCCCCTGAGGCCTACCCTCGTGGTTCGAAGAACCAAATGTACTACCTCATGGGTATTCGGAAGATGGCTCAGAACGATCTGAATGCCGCACGCAAGTACTTCGGCCAGATTTCAAGCAAGTCCGACTTGTATCTTCGCGCCCGCTACCTGGAAGGTGTGATTTACAACAAGCAAGGCAAGCTGAAGAGCGCAAAACGAGCCTTTATGGACATCGTTCGCCACCCAATCGAGGCACGTTCCAAGAAGGAAGCGGACGAACTGGCAGAACTGAAGGACTTGGCCCTGATCAACACTGGGCGGATGTACTACAAGATCGAGCGGTTTGAGGACGCTACCAAGTACTTTGGCTTGGTTCCCCATGACAGCGCATATTGGCCCGACGCTTTGTTCTCGGATGCATGGTCAAACTTCATGCAAAACAACCTCAACCAGACACTGGGCGAGATTCTCACAGTTCAAAGTCCATTCTATTCAGATGCTGACTTCATTCCTGAAGTGGAATACCTCCGAGCGCTCACGTTTTTCAACCTCTGTGAATACAAAGACGTTGAGACAATCTTGTTGAACTTTGAAGGAACCATGCGTCCTGTTCAGGAAGAACTGAAAACCTTCGTGAAAGGCTATGCGTCCAAAGAACAGCAGAAGATGGCTGAAAATGCATGGGATACCTACTTCGGTCCCAAGGCCGGCGAGACCCAAGTTCCACGCGCCTTGTTCGCCAAGATCCTTCGCAATGAAGACATCTCTGGAATCATCAGCCACTTGGACCTGATGCAAGAAGAACTCAACTTGATCGACCGCCAACGTCCGGAGTGGAGAGACTCTGTTGGCGACTTCTTGAAGAAGGTCGTGAGAAAAGATGAAGTGCGCCTAAAACGACGAGCAGGTAAATACATGCTCGCTGAGATGGCGCGTTGGGCTAATACCCTACAAGACCTTCTGAGTAGTTCAGAAATCGTTCGTTTCGAAGTTATCGATGCACAGCGTGTCGATTACCAATACAAGTTCCAAAATCCTGACTTATCCAACCTAGATTCCAGTCTCGACCTCGACTTTGCTACAGCAGTCGAGTTCATTTACTGGCCCTTTAATGGTGAATTCTGGAAAGATGAACTCGGGTACTACCACTATACCGAGCAGGGTTCCTGCAAGTAATGCATCTTAGGGGACTTGAGCCCTTCCTCTCGTGGAGAGAAACCACATGAAGCGTGTTTCGCCCGCCCTCGTGGCCTTCCTTGTTTTATTCCTTGGTTCCAACGCATGGGCCAAGGACGACGAAAAACGCCTAATCCTGAAATTGGATGATGTCGGCGTTGAAACTCAGTCGGAATTCTATCGACAAAAAGCGCGAGAAAAGCGCCACCAGTCGATTGATTTCCTGCAGGACCTGTTGAGGAACAACCCTCCTCGCGGTGAACAAAAAGCAGAAATGCTGCTGCGCTTGGCCGACCTCTACTTCGAGGAAGGACGAGACGTATATCTGACGGAAATGGCTACCTTCCGAACTCAGTTCGACGCCTGTTTCAACACGCCAGGCTGTAACTCTGAGAACATGAAGGCGGACAATGCAGGCTCCCTTGTCTGGCAGAACAAGTCCATCAAGCTCTACAAGATCATTTTGAAAACCTATTCGCAGTACCGCCGGGCTGACGAAGCGATCTTCTACCTTGCCTCCGCGCTACAAGACACAGATCGTCGTGACGAGGCTGTAAAGCAATTCACCAAGCTTGTGGGTACATACCCGCAGAGTCAGTACACAGCGGACTCATACGTCATGATCGGTGAGTACTACTTCGACAACAACAACGCCTACAAGGCGCTTCTCGCATACCAAAAAGCCACCAAGTACAAGAACTCACCAAAGTATGCGTTCGCCTTGTATAAATTGGCCTGGTGTTACTACAACGTAGGCGAGTACGGAAAAGCCATCGATACCATGAAGGCTGTCGTCGCATTCTCCATGACCGCCCAAGAAGGTCAAAGCGCCAAAGCTCAGCTCACCTTGCAGGATGAAGCCCTCAAAGACTTGGTTCGTTTCTTCGCAGATGCGGGTGAGATGGACGAAGCGTACGGCTACTTCACAAAACTTGGCAAGAAAGGCTTGATTCGGAAAATGCTCACTCGCTTGGCGAGTACATATTTTGAACAAGGTAAATTCGAGCAGTGCATCCAAACATACCGTCGACTCATTGCAGAAGACCCTCAAAGTGCCAAAGCGCCTGACTACCAAAATGAAATCATCCTGGCGTACCAACGGATCGGTCGTAAGGAAGACACGCTGAACGAAATCAAGCGTCTCTTGGACACCTACGGCAAGAACTCTGCTTGGGCGCGCACAAACTCTGCAGACCAAGACGCGGTTTCCGAAGCCAGCAAGTACATCGAAAAGAATCTTCGTACGGTAGCGATCAACTACCACAACGAAGCGAAGAAGCTGGGTACTGGACGTGCGGCACGCGAGTCGTACAACTTGGCAGAAAAAGCCTACACTGTGTACCTCCAGCAGTTCCCTACATCCAAGTACAGTTACGACATTCGCTACGCATATGGCGAACTTCTCTACAAGCTCAAGAAATATAGCGGTGCGTACGAGCAGTACATGGAAGTTGTGAAACTCGACCCGAAGGGCAAGCACTCTCGTTTCTGTGCCGAGTCCGCAGTCTTTGCTGCAGACGAAATGGTGAAGAAGGAAAAGGCAGCAGGCCGCATTCCAAAACCAGCCGGCAAGACTACTCGTGCCGAACTGGTCGATTGGGAGCAAAAGCTTCTTGCAGCATGCGACCAATGGTCGACAATCTTCCCGGACGACAAGAAGACACGCAACATTATCTACAAGTCAGCATACCTGCTGTACCACAAGAACCAGTTCAAAGAAGCCTCCGATCGTTTCCGGAAGGTCATCGCGATGAACCCTGGCTCCAAAGAAGCCGAGCAAGCCGCAGACCTTATCTTGGACTCCTTCAACTTGGTAGAGGACTGGAAGAACCTGAAAGACGTCGCCAAAGCGTTCTATGACCAGAAGGGATTGGGTCGTGCAGCATTCAAGAAGAATGTGTACAACGTCTACGAGCGAGCATCCTTCAAGCTCATCGAAGTCAACTTCGCAAACGATAAGAATGCGTTGGCAGCGGCCGAGGGTCTGATGGGCTTCTACGCCGAATTTCCAAAGTCAGAAGTTGCCGATCAAGCATTGAACAATGCCGCGGTATACTACCACCAGGAAAAGGCCGTCCAGAAAGCCATGGAAACGCGGTTGACTCTGGTTACCAACTTCCCGAAATCCAAGTTCTATAACGACACAATCGCAAACTTGGGCTTCGACTACGAGAACATTGCAGACTTCGAAAAGGCTGCCGAGTACTACGAAAAACTCTTCACCTTGGACAAGAAGCACCAAAGTGCAAAAGAGGCCATTTACTCAGCAGCGCTGTTCCGGAAGTCCATGAACGATGCCAACAAGGCCATCAAGGACTACCGTGCTTTCATCGTTACCTTCCCTGATGACGAGCGAGTCAACGATGTGAAGATCGTTATCGCCAAGATTCTTGAGAAACACGACAAGTGGTCAGAAGCTGCCAAGCTTTACAAGGACTTCTACACGAAGACTGAAGGCAAGTCGGCAGATGAGCTGTTCTTTGCCAAGCATCGCTATGGGCTGGCTCTTGAAAAGCAAGGCCGCAACGCTGATTCCCACTGGAAGCAGATGGTGAAGGATTACGATGCAGCCAAGGCTGCTGGCGTTGAGATGATTGCAGCCACCGAGTTCACAGCTCAGACCATGGCCAAGCTGGCTCGACCTGAGTTGAATGCCGCGATGGCACTGAAGATCAATGGTCCAGATCGTCCCCTTCCCCCTGCAAAGGAAGGAGAAGTACTCAAGAAGCAACTGATTGCGAAAGCCAAAGCGGTTCAAGCCATCGAAGGTTCTTACCTGAAGATCATCCAAACCGGAGCGGGTGAGTTCGGTCTCGCCGCATTGGTCGACCTTGGACAGCTTTACGAAGATCTCGCGAGTACTCTGCGAGAATCGTACACTCCTCCCAGCCTCACAGAGGACCAGAAGGAACTGTACAAGATGGGGCTGGAAGACAAGGCCTACCCCAACGAAGAGAAAGCTGTACAAGCGTATACTCAAGCCCTTCAAAAGTCGTACGAGTTGAACCTGTACAACGAAAACACCGCCCTTGCGGTCCGGCGTTTAGGAGAGCTTCGTCCCAATGATTATCCGGGACTAAACGAAGATCTCCTGACCCCCCGCTACACCTCCAAGGCCGTCGTCGAAAGCACGTTCGAGACCAACCTCTGAGGATAAAACATGATGTTGATTCGAAATACTCCTATTGCGTTGTTGCTGGCTGGTAGCCTTATGGGCTGTCCGAAATCCGGTCCCGACCTGACCAACCCCGTTGAAGCGTTCAATGAAGGCGTCCGCCTTCTTCAAACGCCGGATAACAATGGTGATGTGGATTACGCGAATGCGTACGCCATGTTTGGACACACCATCACCGCTGACCCAAGCAAGGCGAAGGCACATTACAATGCCGGATGGACTGCTGAGCAACAGGGATTCAACGCCAAAGCTGCGCAACACTACCGCGAAGCCCTCAGGCTCGATCCTGGCTACGATGCCGCAATCTTCAATCTTGGATTGGTGCTGGTCGAACTGGGACAGGGTGCAGAGGCTGCGACATTGTACAAGGAATACTTGGTCGCGAATCCAGGAAACGTACAGGTTCGCAACAACTTGGTGGAAGCCCTCACCGGCGCCAAGATGTACGACGAAGCCGTAGAAAACATTCGCTCCATTCTTCGTGGTGACCCCAACAATGTTGGTGCCTACCGGAACCTTTCAAGCATCTACTTCGCCAAAGGCGAGCTTGAAATGAGTCAATTGTGTGCAGACAAAGCGAAGACTTTGGCAAAGGGTGACTCCGGTATCTACAACAATATCGGCGTCACCTACTTGGTGATGGATGACAAACAAGCTGCAATTGCTGAGTTCAAAACAGCGTTGAAGCTGGACCCATCCAGTGTTCCTGCCAACATGAACCTTGGCTATACAGCACTCGATTCTGGCGATTATGCGCTCGGTAAAATCACATTCACCGCAGCACTTGCCAAAGATCCTGGAAACGTAGACGCAAAACTCGGCCTTGCAGTAGCGCTTCGAGGCGAAAAAGACTTCGATGCGGCGGGTAAACTCTATGATGAGATTATTGCAGCCGACGTCAAGAATGAGTTTGCCTACTTCAACGCAGCGACCTTGCACACGAAGTACACCAAGAACTTCAAGAAGGCGGCGAAGTACTTAGACGACTATATTTCGGCATTCCAAGGCCAACTCCAGCCAGATCATGAGGTCTACAACCGAAAGAGCCTTATCGCGGCCGCCCAAGCGGCACAGGACGCCAAGAAGGCTGAAGCCGACCGTCGTAAGAAGGAAGCTGAAGAAAGAAAGCAACGCCAAATGGAAACCTTCAATACCCTCAAGGTCAAGGTTGCAGCTTTGGATGAATTGCTCAAGAAGTACAAGACCTGTGAACTCATGATTGAAATGGGTGGTATCGACATGGGTGAAATGGTTCTTGAACAAGCACAGATGGTGGTCCAAGCAGAAGAAGTCGACATGGCTGCTGATGTGATGACCTTCGTTGAAGATCTGCTTCCTCAACTGCAAAGCAACACGGGTTTCTGTGACGAAGAGTTCGCAGCGAAGGCTGCTGGAGGGGCGCCCGCCGAGGGTGGAGAAGCTGCACCTGCTGAAGGTGGAGAAGCTGCACCCGCTGAAGGTGGAGAAGCTGCACCTGCTGAAGGTGGAGAAGCTGCACCTACTGAAGGGGCAGAGCCTGCTGGCGAGTAGCGCCAGAAGCCAAACCTACAAAAAAGCGCCCGTCTTCTTCTGGAGACGGGCGCTTTTTTGTTGCATACGCATACATATTTTTCCGCATAAGCCGCGCAGCAACACCGCTGTATTCCCGCTCCACTGCCCCACTTCAGCCCATTTTTGATGAATATCGAGCGATAAGCGTCCAATATCTGGCTTGTTCCTCAACCGACGTCATGAAAGAAAATAAACTAATCCCACTTCAACTGTAAGGACGAGAGACAGTTAAACGTTACACATTCAGATTCAACGAAAAACGATTGACATAGAGCCTGAATAGCAACAAATATAGAACTTACGAACCGATGATTTTCCACCAAAACAACACCAATTTCCCGCACAGTTTGGCCATAAATGGACTGGACCGGAATTGTGTGTTCTTCCGTTTTGACAGCCTCTTCACCGCCAAACGATTGTTCAAGGCGCGACAGGGAGTCAAAATAGAGGTGGCGGGAATTCGACGTTTGTCGATGACCAACGAACCCTCTGGGTTCATACCGTTGAGTTAGAAGGTATCGGGCCTTTGCTCTCAACATTCCTTCGGGAGGATTTCAACATGATCACTCGCAGCCTACTACTTACTGCCGCTTTGGCTTTCACCCCTGCGTTCGCGCAAGATGATGAAGAACCCAAGGTGGTCTACAAGGCCCGCACAGAAATCGATTTCGAGGGCGTCAATGTTGACGGTGAACTCGTCAAGCCCCAGGGCGCGATGATGATTGACCGTAAGCGTGCGAACTTCAATCCCCTCATCAAGTTGAGAACCGACTTCGATGACGAGATGGACAAGTCCGTAGACGAAATCAAGTAACCCCGACCCCTTCACCTGACGGTCAGAACACAGCCGGCACCAGCCGCGACAGTGGACAAGGACACACACCATGGCGAACGAAGCCAACGATACACTTCGGCTTACCTTTGAGATTTCCAACGGAGACGCTCCTGTCCGCCGTGAGGAGATCTCAGCAGAGAGTGTCACGATCGGTAGAGGCCCTGCGGCCATGCTCCGCATCGAAGATGACGCAATGGCCGACCTTCATGCGGTCGTAAACATCCAAGAAGGTGGTGGCGTACAGATCCTCGACCTGGGTTCTGCCACTGGCTCGCAAGTGAACGGAGAAACTGTAGAAGGCAGCGCATCTCTCAACTCTGGCGACACGGTCACCATTGGTCCCGTGACCCTTGTTGTGACGATTGCCAACCTTGCTGAGTCCATCGACGAAACTCCGCATGCCCCCATCGCTGCGGATAGCGCCGAGGAAGAGGAAGAAGAGCGCACTGACCAAGTTCCAGAGAGCGCCAGCCCAGCTCCAGCAGCCAACGAATCAATTGTAGACCATGGCGAAGATGTCATGGCCTTCATTATGCGTTCAGGCACAGCAACCAGCGATGCGGGCGTAGACCGCAACAAAGGCAAGGTCCTGGAAGTCGCCGAGATTTGGGCTGATACCGTCATGGACGTCAAGCACTATGCTGCAGGCGGAACCTCGGTACCCATCGGTTCATCCACTGGGTACAAATGGCGTTTCGTTGGGATGCCCATCAGCTGGGTACCACCAGGCTTCGCAAAGATTGCTTGGCTCCTGGCCCCCACTCTTTCTGAAGCATCAGAAGAACGAAAGAACGACTTCTACGTTCCACCGGAAGACCTCCCAGAAGAAGACTTTGCCTTGTTTGAAGGCGCAGGCGGATCGTACATCTTCAACATGTCCGACAAATGGTCTGGATTTGTGGACATCGGTGATCAACGCCACACGTTCCAAGAATTAATCGAATCCGGAAAAGCCAGTGCCAATGGTGCAGGCCTGTACCAAGTCCCCGTCAACGACGACACCCGAGTGGTGGCAGATCTTGGACACGTCATCTTCTTCAGCCAAATGGTTGCACCGGGTAAAAAGGTCATCGCCAAGGGCGATGAAGAACGTGACTTTGTGTTCTCCGGCCTTCTTGCATTCATGACCTTCTTGCTGCTCATGATTGGTGTGATCTGGTGGCAATCACCAGGCCCCTCCGAAAGTGAAATACTTGAAGTTCCAGATCGCTTTGTAGAGCTTCTGCTCCAACAACCAGAGCCAGAGCCACAAAAAGAAAAGAATAAGCCTGACGCGAATCCAGATGCTGGAGAGGGTGCAAAAGCCAAGAAAGAAGAAGGTAAAGTCGGTAAGAAAGACGCGAAAATGGAGAAGGCCAAAGGAAACAAGGTCGAACTCGAGAAGAAAAAACTCGATACCGAAATCGCCGAAAATGCGGGTGTTCTCGGAGCGTTGCGCGACGGAGCTGAACTCGATGGCGTATTTGGGTCCAACAACCTGAACTCTGATCTTGCTGGTGGTATTGGTGGCCTAATCGGTGCCAAGGGTACTCAAATCGGTGCTGGCGGGCTTGGCGCTCGCGGGTCGGGTCTTGGCGGCGGTGGTACTGCCGCAGGTCTCGGTGGCCTGGGCACCAAGGGTCGCGGCTCAGGTGCCAGCGGATACGGTTCCGGTGGTGGTAACTTCGGAGCCAAGGGTGAAGGTGGTATCGGCCGTATCGGTGGAGACCCAATCATTTTGGGCGCCCTCGATAAATCACTCATTGATGCAGTCATCAAGAAGCACATGAACCAGATTCGGTATTGCTACCAACGCGAGCTACCGAAGAACCCCGATCTCGGCGGAAAGGTCACTGTGAAGTTCGTCATCGCGAAGAACGGAACTGTTTCCAAAGCCTCGACGAAATCATCAACATTGGGTTCGAAGGCAGTGGAAGGCTGTATCAACAGTCGGTTCATGCGATTCAAGTTTCCTGAACCAAAAGGTGGCGGTATTGTTATCGTTTCCTACCCGTTCATCTTCCAGCCCTCGTAGGGCAGTTGACCATCGGTTAGTACCGAGAATCTACCGGAAAGACGCATATGCAAACGCTAGCCAATACTGGACTCCTTGCCCTCTTGACGGCATTCGCCCTCGGGCCGAATGCCAACGCCCAAACGTATGAAGAGTACGAGGCCGATCAAGAAGCTTCCCAAAAGAAATCCAAAAGTCGTCCCGAAGTACGTGAAATCGTCAAAGGTACCTACGCCAAAACCAATGTGGGCGCTGGAATGTACCTGGGGCAGTACGGGCCGTGGGTAAGACCCGGAACGTCCATCGCCTTGGCCGTAGGCCAGGACTTTATGGACCAGCAAAACCTATCGATGGCTTGGGAGATCTCTTTCTTCCAAGGGATCAACAACGCATCGCACTTTGAAGACCAAGCAGATGCGCAATGTTTCCAGAATGGTTCCTGTATTCAAGGAGACCTTCGTACCTATACATTCTTGGGACTATACGAAGCGAGCTTCTACCCCACTCGACGTATCGGCGTCGGCCTCCGTGCCGGTGGTGGCGTACTATTCTCGCCTCTTCTCATGGACGAAAAGTACTACCAAGAAGAAGTTGTCGCCGTTGAGTGGCAAGGAAATCGCCCCCCCGTTCACGATGAGATGCACCCCGCGTTTGTGGGTGGTCCCACGCTCGAGTACTACACGAAGTTGTCTCATTTTTCGATGGGTGTTGATACCGACATTCTCTATGCAGTCGGCTTTGACTTGACCGCATCTGTCACAGGAACACTGAAGTACACGTTCTAAAACCCCATTGGTTAAGCGAATCATGATGAAACGGTGTAGGCTTGGAACTATGGCCAAGCTTCCCCACATTACGCTTATTTTTGGCGCCCTCGTCTCCTGCACTACGCCTGTCGGTACCAAAGACAAGGCTGTGGACACCGGAAGTGAAGGTGGAGGCTCAGCTGTTGTGGTGTTTGGTGGGATCTCCATGGAACCTGGAACACTGGACTTCGGTTCGGTTGCCATGGGTGCCGCGGGACCCGGCACCGTTACGCTGACCAACACACTCGGTACCGAAACAAAGATATCCAACGCCTTTATCGATGGAAGTGAGTTCAGCTTTGAAACGGAACTGAGCCTGCCCATCACATTGGCCCCAGATGAGACATTCCTTGTCGAACTATTGTATGAACCAACCTTGCTTGAGTCTCAATACGGAATGCTAAGTGTCGGAGTCGCAGGAGAGGTTGGCTACGGAGAGATTGATCTGGTCGGTCAAGGAACAGATGGTTCATCTTCCCCAACGGATGACTCTGGTTCGCCTCCCTCCGGAGCAGGAATCCTAACCACCACACCTTCTTCAGTTGCTTTCGGCAGCGTCGCAGTCAGTGATACCAGTTGGCGAACCTTGGAAGTATCCAACGCTGGCACTGAAGAAGTACTCATAACGAGCATTATCACCAGCAATGCTGCTTTCGACGTGGAGCCAGATTTCTCCATTCCCAAAACCATCAGTCCCGGTGGCACCGAGACCATGCAGATCAGCTTCCTTCCCACCGAAATGCGGGAATACAATGCTGTTTTGGATATTGACGCAAACACGGCGGATGATGGCCTGCTCGTCACCCTTTCCGGGCAAGGGGCTGAATCATCATGCGAAATATGCGCTCCCGTTCTCAGTGTATCGAGTTCCACAGGAGGGTCAGACACCCTCGATCTTCTGCCACCGTGGACATTTGGTTGTACAGCAAACGGCTCCCTGACCTTATCGAATAGTGGAGATATGCCACTCGACATTAGCAATGTGACGCTGACAAACGATCTGCTGAGTTCATGTGGCACATTCAGCCATTCATGGGGCGGCCCCGTCACACTCGCGCCCGCCGAGTCAACCATCGTCGCCGTAGACTATATCGCCACAGATAGGTGCATTGAAATCGCCTACCCGGACTTCGACCAAAACATGGTTCACATCCTCAGTAATGACACCACCATGAGCGATTACGCAGTAGAGTTGAGCGCTACTACACTCTTCTGTGAGTGATTTGCTTGCCGCACCTCGTTCATCGGGGTAAAACCGCCGGTCCCCTATTCGGGCACTTAAACGTAAGCAGGCGTACAGCGCCTTCCAATGCGAGGTAAAAAATGGCAGCGACAAAAGGCCTAATGGCCAAAAAAATAGGTATGACTCAACTGTTTTCGGAAGATGGTACATCCACTCCCGTCACGGTTCTCGATGCGACATCAAATGTTGTTCTTCGAGTAAAGACGGTTGACTCAAACGATGGCTACAATGCCGTGCAAATCGGTTTTGGTGAGACGTCCGACAAAGGCATCTCCAAAGCACAGGCCGGTAACTTTAAGAAGGCGGGTGCAGCTCCCCGCAGCAGCATCGCAGAATTCCGTCTTGATGATGTATCTGGCTACGAAGCTGGACAAGCGTTGTCGGTCGCTGACTTCTTTAATGCTGGTGACAAACTCGACGTCTCCGGGCATTCCAAAGGAACGGGTTTCACGGGTGTCATGAAGCGGTACAACTTTGCTGGCTTCATTCGCACACACGGTACACACGAATTCCTCCGTCATGGTGGTTCAATCGGTGTGGGTACAACGCCTGGACACGTTCTCAAAGGCAAAAAGATGCCTGGACGAAGCGGAAACGAACGGGTCACAGTCCAAAACATGGAACTTGTGAAAGTCGATGCCGAAAAAGGCCTGCTCTTCGTGAAAGGCGGCGTCCCCGGATACCGTGGTGCTGTCCTTGAGATTCGCGCAGCTGTGAAGTAAAACCACACACTGGTGAAACAAAAAAAGCCGACCTCTTCTGAGGTCGGCTTTTTTGTTTAGCAAAAGCCCTACTGCGAATAGTTGGGCGCCTCTTGCGTAATGATCACATCATGGACATGGCTCTCTCTCAACCCTGCTGAAGTAATGCGCACAAAGCGAGCTCCTTCCTGCATCGCCTCAATGCTGGGACTACCGGTGTAGCCCATCGCAGCACGTAGACCGCCCACCAATTGATAAATCGTATCAGCGAGCGGCCCCTTGTACGGCACTCGTCCAACAATGCCCTCAGGGACGAGTTTGCCGCCACCTTCTTCTGCACCATCTTGGAAGTAACGGTCCGACGAACCGGCTCGCATAGCGTCTACTGAACCCATGCCTCGATACGCCTTGTAAGAGCGCCCCTGGTACAACACGAGACTGCCCGGAGATTCTGCGGTACCCGCAAGAAGGGAACCAACCATGCATACGTCAGCACCCGCGGCTATCGCTTTCGCAATATCCCCAGAATACTTGATTCCACCGTCACCAATGATCGGTATGCCCGCAGCATGGGCAACTTTCGAACACTCTGCAATCGCGGTCAACTGAGGAACACCTGTACCCGCAACAATGCGCGTAGTGCAGATAGAACCAGGCCCGATGCCCACCTTCACACAGTCTGCGCCCGCATCAATCAATGCCTGAGTGGCGGCACCCGTTGCAACATTTCCTGCGATGAGTGGCAAGTCTGGGTACGCTGCGCGCAAGCGTTTGGTGGCATCCAAAACACCCTGGGAATGGCCATGTGCTGTATCGATTGCCAACACATCCACACCCGCCTCAACCAGCAGTGCAGCACGCTCATCACAATCTCCACCCACACCCACTGCGGCACCTACACACAAACGCCCTCGACCATCGCGCGTTGCATTGGGAAGACGTGATGCAGCCTGGACATCCTTGAATGTAATCAGGCCTTTCAGTTGACCCGCTTCATCTGTAACCAGCAGTTTTTCAATCTTATGGGAAGCCATCAATGCTTTTGCATCGTCCAAGGAAGTGCCTGGACGGCAGGTGATCAACTTGTCGTGCGGCGTCATCACTTCAGATATCGTCCGACCCAAGTTGCGCTCAAAGCGGAGATCTCTGTCTGTGAGAATGCCCACCAACTGACGGTCCGCAACAACAGGCAAGCCCGAAATATTGTGTTCCTTCATGGTCTGACGCGCCTGCATCAATGTTTGATCCGGCCGCATGCAAATCGGATCAGAGACCACACCGGTCATCGCACGTTTCACCTTTGAGACCGCTCGTGCCTGTTCCAAAGGGTTCAGATTCTTATGGATGATGCCGATGCCGCCTTCCACAGCCATGGCAATCGCAGTCGCTGATTCCGTCACGGTATCCATGGCCGCACTGATCAGGGGAACCTTCAGATACAACTCTCGGGCAAGGCGAGTCTGTATCGACACATCCCGAGGTAGAACCTGAGAATACGCCGGCTGTAATAGTACATCGTCAAATGTAAGCGCTATCGGTACATCTGGAGTGAGCATCCCTTCCTCCACCCCAGATATAGTGTATCCGGGAGGCCGTCTTTAGCCTTGAGAGCAAAGAGTAGCAAGCGATTCTAAGGAAGAGAATTTGGACTTTCTGCACCTGGGTTGACACCATGGCTTGTAATGGCGCGCTCACAGGGTTCCTACTCATGGTCTGCAATCGTTGACAGCACCGTCACCCCCCACTAATGGTGGCGAGAACCAGACTTTTACCCAATTGGAGTATCCATGCGCTGCCTGCACCTTGCCCTCTTCACTCTCCTCGCCGCTACAGGGTGCCAAAAGCATTCAGCTGTTTTCGAACAAATGGTGGCCAATGGTACATCCGAAGAATCTGCCACGCTGTACGAAGAAGGCTTGGCGCTATGGGCAGAACGTGATGATGCTGCTCAAATGAAGAGCGCACTCGATAAGTTTGAAGCTTCCTACAGATCAGACCCCACAAACCGTGAAGCAGCCGTCATGCTTACTCGTGGGTACTACTGGTATGGCGACGTCAAAGTGAGCACCGAAGAAGAAAAGCTCGCGACTTGGGACAACGCAGTGCAGTGGGGCGGCCGCTGCTTGGCTGTAAACTCCGAGTTTGCTGAACTCCTGACAAAGAAGGAAAAGGAAGTAGATGCAATCCGGGTCATGACGAAAGACGATGCTGGATGCCTTTACTTCTACGCATCCGCTCTTGGCAAGTGGGCCAAGCTCCAAGGATTTGGAACACTTCTCAAGCACAAAGACACCGTCAAAGCATTCATCGCCAAGGTGGACGAACTCGATCACACCTACTTCCATGCCGGACCGGACCGCTATTGGGGTGCATACTACGCCATCGCACCCAGCTTCGCTGGTGGCGATCTTCCAACATCCAAAAAGCACTTCGAACAGTCACTGGCTGACCAGCCTGACTACCTCGGCACCAAAGTGCTGATGGCTGCAAACTATGCTGTGAAAATGCAGGACCCTGCCCTCTTTGAGAAGCTACTCAATGAAGTCATCGCTGCTGATGCAGACGCCATCCCGGAAGCCGGACCCGAAAACCGGGCTGAGCAAGTAAAAGCCAAGGACCTATTGTCCAAGAAATCCGACTTCTTCGCGAACTAAGGAAAGCATCATGCGTATACGTTCTCTAACCATCGGCCTGGTCGCCACAGCGGCCGTCATGCTCGTCCCCGAGCGAACCGCCCAATCAGAAGCACAGTTCGTCATGAACTTTGCCACCGTGGCTCCTGACAACACACCCTGGTCCAAACAGCTTCGTGGCGTCGAAAAACGAATTGAAGCGCAAAGCAATGGACGGATTCAGGTCAAACTGTTCCTCGGTGGTTCATTGGGTTCGGAAATCGAAAGCATCCAGGATGTCGCCCGCGGTGAACGTATCCAAGGTGGAGGCTTTTCCACTGGTGCCATGGGCGAAGCCATGGACATTCCAATCCTGAGCATGATCGAACTGCCCTATCTTTTCTCAACCAATGCACAGGCGGATGCTGCACTGGATGAGGTTCTGTACGAACCCACCAAAACTGCGCTGGAAGCCAAGGGCTTTGTGTTGGGTGGTTGGGCCGAAAATGGCTGGAGAAACTTCGCCACAACAGGTCCAGCTTCCACGCCTGCTGAACTATCCAAGTTCAAAATGCGGTCGCAAGAAAGCCCCATCCATATGGACATGTACAAGTTGCTTGGTGTTCAAGCGGTTGCGAAGCCCACTTCAGAAGTTCTCCCATCCCTCAATACAGGAATCGTGGACGGCTTCGACAATACTGCGCTGTTCTCTCTCGCCGCTGGATGGCTTGAGCCCACGTCACACTACACCCTCTCCCGACACATTTATCAGCCAGCGTCAGTGGTCTACTCGAAGAAATTCTTGGATGCCATGCCTGCAGAACTGCAGAAAGTCGTCATCGGTGACCCACTTGCTGAATCGGTAAGAGGCCGCACCGCTGTACGCGCACTTGAAGGTGAACTGTTGGACACCATCAGAAGCATGGGCAAAACCGTAGTTGAACTCACCCCCGAACAACGGGAAGTATTCAAGAACACAACCCGCCCAGTACACAAGACCTTCTTGGCCAATCACAGGGAGTTGATTCCTGTATACAAGCAAGTTCTCGGAAAGCTGCAGTAGACGCAGATGGGATCGCCAATCAATACCATCTTTCGCCAAGTCGAACGTGTCGTAACTACAGTTGACCGAGGCATCCGTGGTGGATGGCGGCGATTGGCCGATGGCCCACTCCAAGACTTTCTGTTTGTTCTGATCATCTTTATCTCTGGCTGCATTGCCGTCATCAAGGCAACGCTGTCAGAGGCTGATCGTTTCTGGGCAAACATTGAAAAAGCCTTGATTGGTATCGCCATGTTGGCGATGACGGCGTTGAGTTTCATGGACTATATGCGCCGTGAAATCTCCTTCTTCGACTTTGAAATACAAGGCGGCCCCAACATGGCTGTCGTGTTGATGGTTTGGGTTGGATTCCTGGGCGCATCGCTGGCGGCCAAAGAACGTAAACATCTGGCTGTAGATGCAACCGAAAGGCTGCTTTCTCCAAGAGCTGCCAGACTCGCCAAGCGTTTCTCTGCACTCGCAGCCGCAGGCTTCTGCTGGACCTTCTCTGACCACGCCATCGAACTGGTGAACGAAAGCCTTGTTAATGGTGCCGGTCAAGATGCTCTTCCCCTATGGGATTGGCTGGTTGCACCGATCAACCTGCTGGGTTCCGCAATCTTGAGCGATTCGGGAATTGGTCTCGCAGTCACGCTGTTGAGTGGAATCATCTTCACTGTCTGTGTGGTGGTACTGCGACGTTGGCGACGGATGGATCCGCCCCTGCCCGAAGAAGACGATGATGACGAGGACAGCGTTCTCCCACCCATTCAGTGGGACCGAAGTGCCGTCAGCTTGGCCGGTACACTGAGCTTATTCATCCTGGTACTTTCATTGATGGCTTCCAATTGGAAACCAGTGGCCACCGACGGAACCATACACACTTGGTCCGATGTCGGAGAAGTTGTAGAAGAAGAGGCGCCGCAAGCCGCTGAAATCAGCTTGGATGACGAACTGGATGCGCTGCTCGGACTTGAGGGTGGCCCTTCTGTTGAAGAACTTCAAAAAGGCAGCGCTGCCGGAGACAAGTTCCCTCTGTGGCTCGCTCAAGCCGTGATCCCCCTCTCTTTCATCATCATGGCTTTTCGTTTCTTGGGACTCGCCTTGGCTGGACGCTTTGAAGANACATACGAGCTTCAACAGCCCGGCGCTGATGGAGACACCATTGAGACCGGCCCCATCAACAAACGGGGTGCAAAAGATCTGATTATCGCAGGCCTTTTCCCCGGTGTCTTGATCGGTCTTGTAGCCGCTTTGGGCATCAGTACACCCACGCTCATCTTTATGGGCGCCGTACTGCTCATTTTGGTGGGAGCGCCGCTGTTTCTTACCGTCGGTGTCGCATCCGTTGCATGCGTAACGCTCATCCAAGATATCTCCGGCTACATCGTCGCCAAAGACATGTACGAAGCCGTAAAGAAAGAAGAACTACTGGCCATTCCGTTCTTCGTTCTGGCTGGAAACATCATGACGCAAGGCAGCATCGCGGAACGCCTGGTCGGCCTGGCCCGTGCCATCATGGGANGAACTCCCGGTGGCCTTGGTATTGCAACCATCTTCGCATGTGTCATTTTTGCTGCGATATCCGGCTCTTCTCCGGTGACCGTAATCGCTGTGGGTTCCATCATGTTCCCCATGCTCGTTCAAGAACGGTACCCCGAGGATTACAGCCTCGGCGTTTTGACCAGTGCAGGCTCCTTGGGAATCATCATTCCCCCTTCTGTCCCCATGATCATCTACGCAATCATGGTGTCTACACATGAATCTCAGGTGTCCCCCAATGACCTTTTCATTGCGGGTGTTCTGCCTGGTTTATTCATCGCCACCGTTCTCGTGCTGTACACGATGTACCAAACCCGGCCCGAAAAGCCAGGCATCGAAATACGGGCTGTAGAATATGAAGGAAGCTACGGACTCAACGTTTTCAAACAACTGAGAAGATCCTTCCTTTCACTGATGCTTCCCGTCATGATTCTCGGCGGTATCTACGGTATTCTGGGACCCCTAAAGTTCACCGTCACCGAAGCCGCTGCGGTCGCTGTGGTGTATGCGCTATTCGTAGAGTTGTGTATTCACCGCGAGATGCCGCTCAGAAAACTTCCAAAAGTGCTGAGCGACTCTGGCGTCATGATGGGGTCATTGTTTCTCATCATCGTTTTGGCCATCGCGTTCAACAAGTTCCTCTCTGAACAAATGATTCCACAGCAAGCTGCGGAGTGGTTGCAGGATGTGGTCACAACCAAGTGGCAGTTCCTCATTCTATGCAACCTCTTCCTTCTGGCTTTGGGTTGCATCATGGAAATCGTGAGCGCAATCCTGATCGTGGCGCCACTGCTTGCGCNCATCGCCATACAGTATGGGATGGACCCCGTTCACTTCGGCATCATGTTCATTGTGAACTTGGAAATGGGCTACCTGACGCCGCCAATGGGCGTGAACCTGTTCGTATCCTCGACGGTCTTCAAACGAAGCATCATCGATGTCATAAAGGCTACGCTACCGTTCCTTATGATGATGCTCTTCTGTCTTGCGGTCATCGCTTACTTCGAAGACCTCTCACTCTTCCTTCTCCGCTGACACACCGGGCCAATATATGCAGACCTCATTCATCACGTCCAGCGACGGAACCAAGCTCCGCATTGGAAAGTCCGGAGACGGGTCCAAGAACATCCTGCTCGTCCCAGGCTTGGCAGAACACTTGGGGCGCTACGAACACGTAGTCGAAGCACTCAATACAGCTGGATGGTCTGTGACCGTCGTCGAATTGCGGGGCCACGGAAAGTCAGAAGGCAAGCAAGGCCACGTCGACCAATGGAACCAATACTTGGAAGATGTCCAAGCGGCGGCGGCTACCATCGATGGACCCGTCGTCGTACTGGGCCACTCAATGGGCGGATTGGTGGCNTTGGACCTTGCCATCAATGGACTGCCGAACGGCATCTCCGCGCTGGCTCTTTCTGATCCCAATGTGGCCGTTGCCATCGAAGCACCCACCGTGAAAGTGATGGGTGCCAGGCTTCTCTCTAAACTCTTTCCTGGCCTCTCCCTGGATAACGAACTGGATTCCAAGCTGATCTCCAGAGATCCTGCAGTCGTTGAAAAGTACAACGCTGACCCATTGGTGTATTCCACCATTACGCCTCGCTGGTATACCGAAATGGTCAAATCCCAAGAACGGGTAGTCGACCACTCGACCGCCTACACTTTGCCGTTGCTGATGCTTCTGGGTGAAGGCGATGCAATTTGTGACTGGAAAGCCTCAGAGGCACTCGCACGAAACTGGGGTGGAACCGCAAAAACCATCCGGTACCCCGAGCTGTACCACGAGATTTTCAATGAACCCGAAAAAGAACAGGTCATCTCGGATCTGGTCCAATGGCTAGGAGAATTGGGATGAAAGGTCGCCTTGTCGAAATCTTAAAGGAACGTTCTGTACGAACTGGCACCTTCACACTCGCCAGCGGTAAAACCAGCGATCTCTATGTGGATGCTCGTCAAACCACCCTGAGTCCTGAAGGTGCTACCGTCATTGCCGATTTGATCATCGACCAACTGCACCCCGACGTGGTCGGCGTGGGAGGTCCAGTCACAGGCGCCGATCCCATCACTGGAGCCGTGATTACTCGAAGTTGGCAAAACGGTCGACCTTTGCACGGGTTCATGGTTCGCAAAGAAGCCAAGGGACACGGTACTGGAAATCAGGTCGAAGGAAGGGCTGGACTCGCAGATGGAGCCAAGGTCTGTATGATCGAGGACACAGTCACTACCGGTGGAAGTCTACTCAAAGCCATCAAGGCGGTTGAAGCCGTGGGACTCGAGGTTGTACAAATCATCTGTGTGGTCGACCGCTGCGAGGGAGCCGAACAAATCTTCACAGATGCCGGATATCGTTTAGAAGCACTGGTCACACGGGCGGACATCACCTAAGTGTTTGCATGCTCGATTCTTCTATTTATGCCGAACGTCGGCAACGACTAAGCTCTGCGGTCAACACNCCCATCCTGTTGATGGGAAATGGTGAGCGTCCTCGAAATCTACCCATGTCGACGGTAGCTTTTCGCCAAGACTCGAGCTTTCTGTATTTTTCTGGGTGCAGCATTCCTGGTGCGTCCATGATCATTGTGGATGGTGAAACCACGCTGTATTTACCCCCACCTGCAGATGATGACGCACTGTGGCACGGTGTACTGCAAACCATTGAAGAAATGGGTGCAGGAGTAGGAATCCATAAAGTACGGGCATCTGAAAACCTGGAAAATGACGCACGGGCGCTTCAAAATATTGCAACCATAGCGGTCCCAGATCTCGCTCAAACACAACGAGCAGCATCCATCGTAGGGGAAACACTCGTTTTCGGTGCATCAAACGGCAATGACAAGCTGATCGACACCATCATTGGCATGCGGAGAATCACCAGCGCCGAAGAAATTGAAGAGATGAAGGCCACCGCAATCATCACAGATGCCGCACACCGGGCGGCCATGGCAGCCACACGGCCAGGCGCTCATGAACGTGATGTTGCTGCGGCATTCGCTCATGTCGTAAACCAAGCCGGCCTGACACTCGCATACCCCACCATTTGTACGGTCCGAGGTGAAGTCCTCCACAACTTCCACTATGAGAATCCATTGAAAGATGGTCAACTGATGCTTCTTGATGGTGGAGCAGAGGCAGCCACAGGGTACGCCACCGACGTCACCCGTACCTGGCCCGTCAGCGGTTCCTTCGTCGGACGACAACGAGCCGCATACGATGCTGTCCTTGAAGCACAACTCCAAGCCATCGACTTGGTGCGCCCAAACACGCGGTACCGTGACGTCCATACCTGTGCCAGTTTGGTCTTGGCTCAATTCTTGGCAGACGAAGGATTAATTACCATTGATCCTCAAGCAGCCGTTGAATGTGGAGCCCATGCATTGTTCTTCCCTCACGGGGTGGGACACCTTATCGGTCTTGATGTCCATGACCTCGAAAACTTCGGAGACCGAGCCGCATATCCCCCGGATCGACAGCGCTCCTCACAGTTTGGAACCTGCTACCTGCGCCTGGACCTCGACCTTGAGCCAGGAATGGTGGTGACTGTAGAACCCGGTTTTTATGTGGTCCCTGCAATCCTCAATGATGGCAAACTTCGAGACGAGTTCTCTGGCAAAGTAAACTTTTCAAAAGCGGAATCATGGGTGGGGTTTGGTGGAATCCGCATCGAAGATGATGTTCTGGTGACACATGAAAGCCCGGATGTCATCACAGGGAAAATCCCTAAACACCCCAATGAAATGTTGGACATTGTCGGCGGCTAAGCCGTTTACCAACGGCGCTTAAGAATGGTGTCACGCAAGAATCGCTTATCCATATCTGGATAGTCCGTATTGTAGTGCAAACCTCGACTTTCCCGGCGGCGAAGCGCGCACTCTACGACCAATTCTGCGACAGTCGCCAGGTTTCTCAGTTCGACCAAGTCACTCGTCAATTCAAAGTCCCAGTAGTGGGTATGAATCTCTTCTTGGACCAAATCAATGCGTTTTCTGGCTCGTGAAAGGCGTCGATTCGTCCGAACAATCCCAACATAGTTCCACATGAACCTGCGGACTTCATCCCAGATTTGGTTGATCACAACCTGTTCATCCGGCTCACTCGCCACGCCCGCATCCCAAACGGGCAGATCTGAAACGATGGATACATCATCAAACACAGCCTTCGCCGACATCGCTGCAGCAGACGAGAAAACTGCGCCTTCCAGCAAACTGTTGCTGGCCAACCGGTTTGCCCCATGAAGGCCGGTACATGCAACTTCTCCAATGGCATACAAAGCCTTCAGATCAGTCTGGCCATTCAAATCCGTCACCACACCCCCACAAAAATAATGTGCGGCTGGGACCACCGGAATGGGGTCTTTGGCCATATCGATACCCAGTGATCGGCATCGCGCATCAATGGATGGGAAGTGGTGTTCTATTTGCTTTCGGTCCATGTGCCGCATGTCGAGGAAGACACAGTCCTCTCCTCGACGCTTAATTTCTGCATCAATGGCTCGGGCAACAATATCTCTGGGCGCCAGTTCCTTTCTGTCATCATAGCGAGCCATAAAGGACTCACCACCCCCGTTACGTAAAACGCCCCCCTCCCCTCTCAGTGCCTCACTGATGAGAAAAGTCCGTGCTTCAGGATGGAACAAGCAGGTGGGATGGAACTGCACAAACTCCATATTTGCGACCCGCGCCCCAGCACGCCACGCTATCGCAACCCCATCCCCCGAAGCCACGTCGTGATTCGATGTGTACAAATACACCTTGCCTGCCCCACCCGTACACAAAGCGGTGATCTTGGCAGCGTAGGTCTCCACCACCCCAGATTCCTTATTGAGCGCATAAAGACCCAACACACGATCCGGATTTGGCGGCAAATCACCAACACGCCGAGCCAACGATCCTTCGGTGATCAGATCAACAACGATTCGTTGCTCTTGAACTTCAATGTTCGGGTGGGCGTCAACAGCAGCCAGCAGTGCGCGCATCACCTCAGCACCTGTGGCGTCCTTTGAATGCAGGATTCGACGCGCTGAATGGCCACCCTCACGGTGAAGATCGTAATCTTCATCTCGCTTATCAAAGCCACACCCAAGCGCGATCAAGTCTTCCACCCGTTTCCGAGCATGCTTGGCCACGTACTCCACAACATCACGACGACACAAGCCCGCACCAGCGGTGAGCGTGTCTTCGACATGTGCCTCCCACGAGTCATCACTGCGCCATGCGGCAGCGATTCCGCCCTGAGCCATCGCAGTATTCGTTTCATCCCGAACCGCTTTGGTCAATATCAATACAGAGCCAACTTCAGCCATTTCAAGGGCAAACATCAACCCCGCTATGCCTGAACCAACCACCAATGTTTCTGTCTGTATGGGCATGGTGTCCCTAATATCCTGTATTGCCCAAGACGGATCCCACACTTAGATGAACTACATGTGGTTGTGCTTTTTAATATCAAGTGTGATGGCCGGAGATGTATGGCGATCAGATGCAGAGGATGGCACAATTTCGTTCACCGATTCACCGCCCTCAGATGGGAACTTTTTTCGGTTTAGCGTAGATGGTCCACCCCCTGAGGTGATGCACGTCAATCCACGGAATTTTCCCCTCGTCAATCACTGGGATGCACTCATTATTTCTGCGGCCCGACGGCATGGTGTAGATGCTGCACTGGTCAAAGCGGTTGTTCTGGCAGAGAGTGGGATGAATCCAGATGCTGTTTCTCGTGCTGGCGCCCAAGGTTTGATGCAGCTGATGCCACCTACGGCCCGTGAACTTGGAGTTACAGACTCGTTCAATGCCACCCAGAACATTGAAGGGGGGACAAAATATCTCGCTAAACTTCTGAAGATGTTTCATGGAGATCGCCGTTTGGCGCTGGCGGGATACAACGCAGGACCTACTCGGGTAAAAAGGATTATGGCCGTACCCAACATTGAGGAAACGCAGACTTATGTGAAACGTGTCCTCAGCCTCCACCGTTACTTTTCTACCACCAGCCCTCTCACCACACCGGAATACCCATGACCAACCAGAAATTCTGGAATCTCATGAAGAATAAAGGATTTTGGAACCTTCCAAATTTCCTGACTGTTCTGCGTATTGCCTTGGTTCCTGTGATGGTCGTGCTGTTGCTGAACGAAGACATGAACAGGAAGGACTGTATTGTCGCAGTCACCATTTTTGTCTTCGCCATGGTCACCGACATCATCGACGGTTGGCTGGCTCGGAAGTGGGATTTGGTCAGCCCGGTGGGCGCATACTTAGATCCATTGGCGGATAAGTTGATGACGATCACGGTTCTGGTGATGCTGATTCCACTGGGCAAAGCACCCGCGTGGTTGGTCGCAGTTCTTCTTTGTAGAGAAGTGGCCATTACGGGTCTGAGAAGCATCGCCAGCCAAGAAGGCTTGATATTGTCTGCAAGTTCGCTGGGTAAACTTAAAACCGTCTATCTGGGTACGGCGATTGGCTTTCTACTCTGGCACTACGAAACATTGGGATGCGATGCCCATTCCGCCGGTATCGTCCTGCTATGGATTGCGACCTTCTTCTCCGTCCTGAGCGGCCTGCATTATTTCCGAGAGTTCGTACGGAACACCAAACTGATTGCTTAGCGGTCCAACCACTCCACATATTTGCGCAGCCCATCCAATACTGGGACCTCCGCCTTCCAACCCAACACTTCTTTGATCAGTGCGGGGTTCGCCCAAGTCAACGACACATCGCCTGGCTGTACAGGGTGAATCTCTGTCTTGATTTCACAGCCAGTCACCGTACCGACCGCACGAACCAAGGCATCCAAGCGAATGGGGTTGCCCCCACCGACATTGAGTACTGAAAAGTCTTGTGGATTGTCCAAGGATACCAATATTGCGCGCACAGCATCGTCTACGTAGGTGTAGTCCCGCTGACTTCCACCACCCCCGTATACCGGTATGGTTTGACCCTCGCGCGCCATACGTACAAAGCGGGCAATGGCCATCGCAGGCCTCTGTCTTGGCCCATACACCGTAAAGAAACGAAGCGCTGTGACCCGTTGACCGGTACTTGTATGCGCCGCATGACACATCAACTCAGCGGACCGTTTGCTGCCCGCATACGGACTCGCCGGAAAGCCGAGATCATCGGTTTCTGCGAATGGACCGTCCGAACGTTCACCATACACACTGGAAGAACTCGCAAACACCAAAGGAATATCCAACTTCGCCTTCAGGGCTTCAAGAACATTGACGGTTCCACCCACATTCACACTGGCGTACAAACCTGGATTCTCAAGGGACTCCCTCACCCCGGCCCGAGCCGCCAAGTGAACCACTGAATCGATGCCCCGCAAGGCCTGATCCATCGCTGCTCTGTCTCGAATATCCCCATGAATCAGCTCTATCGGTAAGCCTTCAAGATTCTGNTCCTTTAAGGAAGGGTCATAAGCATCATCGAAACTGTCCAACACAGTGACGTGGTCACCACGGTCCAGCAGTGCGCGCACCAAATTGGAACCGATAAAACCAGCACCTCCTGTGACGAGAATGTTCACCGAAGCTCCTTGAACTCATCGTACAGTTTGGTTTGACGGGTGGCCATCGACGTCCGCTCACCACGGATAAACACATCGCGTACCGCATTGCGTGGTTGAAGTGGATCCCCATCCACAACGAACATGGTCGCTTCGGAACCCACAGCCAACCTTCCCATTTCAGGTTGCCCAAAAATATCCATTGGATTGACCGTCAATGCTTGGATTGCGGATGTCCAAGGCAGTCCGTGTGCGACCGCCAAACCCGCCAAAGTTGGCAGGTTCCGAACTTGATGAGCATCGCCACTTCGGAAGGCAAGTTTCACACCCGCAGCATCCAAAATCGCTGGATTTTCATAGATCGCATGCGGGTGCTGAAAGCTGCTGGGCTGCGCATCCAACGGTCCAAGAATCACAGGGATACCCGCCTTCGCAATGCGGTCGGCAACCAAGTGTCCTTCAATACACCCCACCAACACGCCGTTGAGTTCATTCTCTTCTATCAAGTCCAGGGCGCGCTCAATGTCATCGGCCCGATGGGCACGAACCAACGCCATTAAAGAGCCGGAACGAAAGTCTGCAATCAAGTCTTCCTTGGACTTGCCAGGCTCTTTGTCTTTCTTGCCTTGGTCTTTCTTCCCTTTGCCCTTCTTGTCTTTTTTGCCCGGGTTTTCTTCAAAGAACTTTCGGAACTCCATCATCAAAGCAATCCGACTCTTCGGCCCCTCATGCCCTTGACCCGCCCGGCCCAGATTCAGACACAAGCCAACGGGATCTCCAATTATGACGTCCGAAAGCACATCCCCTGCCGTACGCATCAATGCCGCTTGGCCTGGAATCATGCCTGACATTTCTGGGTTCAACAAAACCTGGGTGATCCCGTTTACTCGAGCCACAGGAATCAGTTCTGAACGTGGGTTGTAGCCATCCCATGGCCGAGCATCGAGAGCGATGCTCTTCTTCGCACTCGTATCGTGAGTACTCCGCTCCATTCCCACTTCCAACAGACCCAATCGACAACCAGCATCTGTAAAGCCAGGAACGATCCACTTACCCTTTAAGTCCGTACCACCCGTCACTGAGGCACCGATTTCGACAATCTTGCCTTCACGGCACCGGATGCCTCCTTGCACGCGACTTCCATCCGGCATGACGAGTGTCGCATTCGACAACACCATGTCCCCAGCTGCAAACAACTGCTTGGGCAAGAACGATGCTGCTGCAGCAGATGCCAAAAATCCTCTGCGAGTCCAGTTAGGGGCGTGCATTGGGTGTACCCTCCTTGCTTCGGTCATAGACTCTTACACCGTCAATCCAGGTGCCTTGTACCAGACTATACACATCCAAAGGATGTTCACTAAACAGTGCCAAGTCCGCGTCCTTGCCCACCTCTATACTGCCTACATTGCCATCCACTCCCAGCAATCGGGCTGGGTCCAAAGTGATGGTCTCAAGCGCATCCGTTTCGCTCATGCCATACCGTAAGGTCTTGGCGGCTTGCACATTCAACCGTTGTATTTGATTGGCAGAGTCTGAATGAATTGCGACAGGAACTCCGGCCGATTTCACCAAGGCAGCGTTGTGAGGGATTCCATCCAAAGCTTCCATTTTGAAGCCCCACCAATCTGCCCAAGTTGCAATACCGGCACCATGCTCCTTGATAAGATCACGAACCTTATAGGCCTCCAATGCGTGGTGAATGGCAGTCACCTTCACGCCGAAACTGTCCATGACCCGAAAGATGCCCTCAATGTCATCATGTCGGTAACAGTGAACATGCACCCGTATCTTTCCATCCATGACATCCAATACAGTGTCCAAATTGGCGTCACGCGGCGGTGGGTCCCGATGGGTCTTCCGGGCCGTTCGGTAATCCAGTGCGGACTGAAAAGCAGCGCGCATGTGGGCCAAATTCCCCATCCGCGTAGATGGCCCATCCACATCGTCTCCATACACCCTCTTGGGGTTTTCACCACAAGCCATCTTGATGGCACGTGGTGAACCAGCAAAACGCATGCCCTCCAGCGTACGAGAGGGACGAACTTTCAACGTTACTGCCTCGCCTCCCATCACATTCGCGCTGCCAGGTAGAACCAGTATGGTTGTGACGCCCCCAGCCCTGGCACGAGCAAAGGCTGGATCCGATACATGAACAGAATCTTCAGCTTTGACACGAGCTGTAATGGGGTCTGTGGCCTCATTGCCGTCCCCATGCGCGTTGGTTCCAGGCCACGGATACACACCCATGTGTGAATGTACATCGATGATTCCAGGCATCAAATACTGGTCTGTGGCATCCAGAGTCGGCGTACCCTCAGGAACGGATACATCGTCTCCTACGGCCACAATCTTTCCATCCTCTACAAGGACGGTTCCAGACTGTATTGGCGGCCCTGAGATCGTAAGTACGGTTGCACCCACAATCGCAAGGTCAGCAGCCCAAGCTGTACAGAGTCCAATCAAAAGCACAATCATCCAAGCAGCCCATCCAACAAACGATGAATATCTGAGGGCATCCCGTTGTTCCGATGTCGAACCAAACCATCTTGGTCCACAACCAATACCAATGGAATCCCTGTTACCTGATAAGCCTTCTGGATTGAACCATCTACATCCAGTACGACCGGCCATACGATACCCAATCTTTTGGCCGCTTGGGCAGCTTGAGCAGGCTGTTCACCNGCATTGATACCCACCACATTGATNCGGCTACCGTAACTTTTTGCAATGCGTGCCACTTCCGGTGCTTCTTTCACACACGGTCCACACCACGACGCCCAAAAAACAAGAAGCGTTGGTTTGGNCTGAAAAGACTCCATGGTCACCGATTCGCCGCCAAGNGTAGNGGCCTTAAATTCCGGTGCATTCTGGCCTTCAAAGGGGCCNGTCTTGGTGAAGTCACACCCACCCAGACTGCACACAAACCATATCAATAGGTGTCTAAACATGACCAAACGGTATCACGCAAACCACCAACACCCCACCAAGCGCCAAGCGTGCTAAAGGGCGGCCATGCAGCGAACCTTACTAAATCTGACTTGGCGAATCCTTCGACCCATTCTCTTCCTGATGAATGCTGAAACNGCACACCGGCTNATCATCGGAGCCTTGGCGTGTATGCCACGCNTCCATGCATTCGTAATNAGNATCATCGGCGGACCCGCCACCACTCCAGGTCCGGTCACCATTGGTCCACTGACCTTTAAAGGNCCNGTGGGTTTGGCCGCAGGTCTNGATAANGATGGAGAAGCCATCCCTTTCTGGCCNAGNTTGGGNTTCGGNTTCGTTGAAGTGGGAACAGTCACCGCNGTTGCACAACCAGGAAATCCTCAGCCACGCATGTTTCGACTGGTGGCCGAACACGGTCTGATCAATCGNATGGGTTTCAACAACCACGGCAGTGCGGCACTTGCAGCCAAGCTCCAGTCACTCCGGGAATCCAATCAATGGCCTGATGTTCCTGTGGGTGCCAACATNGGAAAAAGTAAAATCACGCCCATCGAAGAAGCNAANCAGGACTATCTTTCCTCAGTGGAGTGTCTCAANCCATGGGTGGATTATTTCACGGTAAACGTGAGTTCCCCCAACACCCCCGGCCTNCGAGATCTACAACAAGCGGATGCGCTACGAGACCTATTGGGAGCCGTAGTCCCAGCCGCTGGAGAGGTACCNGTCTTCGTGAAATTTTCTCCCGACTTAGCCGANGAGGCNCTCGACCAGGCNGTNGAAACAGCCATCGAAACAGGCTGCATTNGGATCATCGCAACAAACACCACNCGTTCACGTCCCGGAACAACNGGANGANTNGAAGANGACGGCGGCNTGTCCGGAAAACCCATCTGGCCATTGAGCAGCGACCGTATCCGCCGTGTTCTCCNTACGGCTGCNGGCAGAATNCCCGTCATTGGTGCCGGNGGNATTCANACAGCGAAACAAGCAGCAGAGTTGATGGACGCNGGNTGTGCGGCCGTCCAAGTCTACAGNTGCATGATTTTTGAGGGACCNGGCCTCATCCACAAACTTAACGATGGCCTTCTTGCGCAACGATAATGCTCGCCTTTCTACTACTCATTTCCTGTGCCAAAGAGGTNCCCCCTCACCTTCGNGTCAACAAACCAGTTGTGGCNAAGGCCGAAATCGANGCGAGCTTGGCCTCCCTTGTNCGCCATGACCCGCTGCTTCGNAGACCCGACCCGCTCACACCCGAAGCGTGGAAAGACATCCCCAANGGGCATGCCATAGAAACATGGGCAAGAGTCGCTCGGACCATGAANGCATCCCCNAGTGACTGGATGGCTGTAGAAACCGCCACTTCAGGGACGGTTGGCGTCCCNTTGGCCAGAGGCGCCCGGCTNGCGGCACTGGAAGTCATCACNGGAGACTTGGATGAAGCGCTTCAAAAAGAAGTCGCTGCGTGGCTGGGNCTCACTCGTGTCCAAGCACAACCAGGCACATCCACACCCAGGCAGCCACTGGANTGGNTCGAGGGAAGAACGCCGGATGAGAAACGAAAAACTGTNATNCACATGGCNGAACGTTCCGTCCTTGAAGGATGGTTTGAACATCCACAACTCGACATCCANCCNGCTGCTACCGCCATTGAGGCNGATGCACATACTGGAATCGCATCGTCACCNTACGGACAACTGCTCCAAGCGCGAGCGTTGANACTCACGGACCCTGATGCTGGGCGAACCGGACGACGTTTCTTGCATGAAGCCACCCTNATGGCGCTCAANCTNGCGGCNGCGGACACAGACCGAGAACAAGCATCCGTACGTGTCTTTCGCGATGAAGAAGAGAAGCGTCTTGGCGCGCCTCCGGTGGCATGGAACCTGGAGAAAGCGCGAAAGTCTTTCACACAAGACGCCGCTTCTGTAGAAACCACCGGACTTGCGCTGGTCACCATCGGTGCAGAACGGTTGGAAAACTCCTGCCCTGACACGCCCTGTGGGGGACTGGATCGCGTCGCATCCATCACCCGTGCGAGTTCCTGGGGGAAAGCGCCTCTCGCCAGCGCAGCAGCGTGGCATGTCATTGCACTCAAACGAGCGCTGGACACACTGGAGGTTTCCCTCGACAAACCCACCTTGGGACGACGACTCCCACAAGTTGCCGACACGCTCGCGGGCATTGACGAGACCCAGATTACACTTCCGTTCCTCCGATATAGGGTGGCCGCACCCGGCTTGCTGGTCAGCATCTCACGAATGGCAGATGGCCCACCCACATCAGACCAGAAGGAAGCGCTTCAATCCGTAAAGAATCGGCTTCTACAAGCTTGTGACAATGCGCTCAACGCTGGTGTTAGCGAAGAGCAGGCCAAAGTCATTCAACATATTCAACGAAGAACAGCAGGTAGATAATCACAGGCGGATCATGTGATTTACCGTTGCGATGACTCAGCCTGCAATCGCACCCGGCTCGATTGTGACCGTAATGCGGCTGGGTAAAGAGTCGTAACGACCATCGTTTACAGTCAGGGAAAACCGATACACACCACTTACATCCGGAGTGAACACAGGCGACTCACTGGATGGAGAATAAATCCAATCCGTCACGGCCTCTGAATACTCCGGAGCTTCATCGAGGTTCCAGCTCCAAGAAAGACTGCCCCCATCGGGATCGAAGGAGTCACTGCCATCCAAATACAGCGGCTGACTGACACCCAGCGTACTCGTAATGGGATTGTAGTCTGCCGATGCAACCGGCATAACGCCCACCTCGCCATCACAATCGTTGTCTACCCCAACCGTGATTTCTGGTGCCTCCGGATACACCGCAGCATCTTCATCATCACAATCGCCATCCTCTCCTGTCCAACCATCACCATCGTGGTCAAACTGAGGGCATGGTTCGTTCGCCTCACCCGGTGTTCCAAAGTCTGTTCCAAAACCCCACGCTTCCGCAGCAGTACACCAAACCGCAGGGTCATCATTGCCAGCCGCATCCGCGTGCAACGGGTCAACACTCATCGATGCACCCACGGGATCGGGCATGGTCTCTCCGTCATCCCAATTGACTTCATCTAGGCGCACACCGTCAGCAAACAGAACGAGTCGATCCGACTCATTCCCCAAAGAGATGTCCTGGTAGGCATACCAAACATCGACTGAACCATTGGTCTCCATATCCGTAGAACGTCCAAGCACGGCACTCGCGCCTACCGGCAACAAGATGGGACTCGTCTCTGTGATGACATGAACCTCGTCATCACCCGACACGAGTTCAACACCATTCAACGCCAACATGCGACCACTCAGATTTTTCACTTCAATCCATTCACCATCCGTATCTCTGACTGCACTTGGGTTGAGCATCAACTCTGTGATCACCAGATCCCCAGCAGTCCAACTGCCTTCATCGATCAATGCGTCACAATCGTTGTCGATCAGATCCGCCTCCACTTCGATTGCTGCAGGATGAATCGTAGCGTCAGAATCATCACAGTCTGCGGGGGAATCAACCGTCCCACACACCGTGTACCCATCGCCATCGACATCAAAATCTTCGTCTATTTCACCATCTTGGTCATTGTCTTCACCATCACATACCTCCGATGAAGGACAATCGGGGTCCCCATCTCCATCAAGGTCGAACCCTTCGTCAATGGTGCCGTCGCCATTGTTATCGATGCCGTCACAATCTTCGACATCTACGCAATCAGCAATGTTGTCTCCATCCGAATCATCATGGCCTTCGTCAATCACACCATTGCAGTTGTCGTCCACTCCATTGCAGGCATCGAGTCGGCCCGGATGAATACTATCGTCTTGATCGTCACAGTCACCATCACCGACAGTGACCCCATCTCCGTCCAAATCACGGATGGTACTTTCCACTTCCTCGGCTTCCGAAGGCTTCGGACTCTTGTTCGAATCTTTTCCGCACCCAGATATTATGCCCATGAGTATTAGGGTGAAATATGGACCGCAGTGCATGTTTCCTCCATCATTATTGGCCGCAATTTCAATGGTACTCGACCTCACCTTTCATGAGCAACGAACAAGGTCTGCTTGACACTACCGAGGCACTGGTTAAAAACGCTGCCGTTGCGGGAGTAGCTCAGTTGGTAGAGCATCAGCTTGCCATGCTGGATGTCGCGAGTTCGAATCTCGTCTCCCGCTCCATCTTAAACGCCGACCTTTACGGTCGGCGTTCTTGTTGGATCCCCAAAACATTGAGTTTAGATCGCTTTCCCGTCGACGAATGAGCGACCTTTCCAGTCCGCTTCCACCTTGAACATGGAGCGCAGTAAAATCCAAATCAACAGGATGTTTGATAGCGGGTGGGCCCATGCAATGGAACCACTTCGACCATCGCGAAGCTCCAAACACCATCGGAACAAAATCTGTAGGAAACACACGAAGGCACAGATCACAATCCATACCGTTTCCGGCACAGCCCAACCCCACGAGAGTCGGGCAATCAACGAAAATACGAGCGCAAACCAAGGCGCCAACGAGCCGATCAAAATGAAAAATACGGCACCCAAGCCCAATGATGGCTTTCGGCCCATGCCCTCGTATAAGTTTTTTGAATACCCTTGAATGATGGCTGCTAGGCTGTCATACAACCGAACACTGAATGCCCACTGTGCCACGCCCATACCAATGCGCAGTCCTCTGCGTTTGAACTGCTCTGCCAACCGAACATCCTCAAGAATCTGGTCACGCACAGCACCATGTCCACCCATCGACTCGTACGCATTCCTCTCCACCATGATCAACTGACCATTGGCAAAAGCTTCGGTTCGCACTGGATCATTCACCGCATCAAGGTCCACTGCACCACGGATGAGCCAACCAACCGTGGGAATCAGAATCCGTTCCCACAGACCATTCAACTCCCAAGACCCATATGCACTCAATAAACTCAGCTCCCGCTCCGCCATGGTGGTGACCAATGCCGGGATTGTGTCGGGACTCAATCGAACATCTGCATCCACAAAACAAATCAGTTGTCCTTGCGCCTCTCCTGCCGCCCGAGAACAAGCCCAAGGTTTGCCCGCCCAGCCTTTTGCTGGCGCGTCACCGAGGACCACATGCAAACGATCGTCTCCCTTTCCAGCAGCAAGTGCAGCTTCTTTCGTACCATCCGTAGAACGATCATCAACAACAAGCACCTCAAGGTTCGGCCATCGACTGGCAAGTGCCGCTGCAACGCAATCACCAATATTGGCTTCTTCATCTCGAGCTGGAATACAGATACTCACAAGCAGATCTGCCCCCGGCTGGACTGCGTCCAAGTCCGGCCGATGGATGGCCCACCGTTCTCCCCACTTGCGAGTCCCGAGGATGAGCGCTCCCCACAACAACGACAAGAGACCAAAATATCCACCGAGAAATACTGCTGAAATCTCGGGACGATCCCAAATACTCATCTTGGCTCCAATGAGCCATCTGATACAACAACGAGTCCGCTAAGGCCTTCTGGCACTCGACTGACTGTACTCGCGCCACTGGGGATAATCTTCAGTCCTGGTGGCAAGCATCGGCCTGCTGCGATCTGTACTCCCGCGCCCACGGTCGTACCTTCACCCACGCAAACCCCCGCCATACTCATGGGTGCAGACCACAATTCACCGTCAGACAAGACTTGAACGCCTTGACCAAAAGAGATGTCCATTAAAACCCCTGTTCGCTTGAGCGCTGCATCTTTGTCCAGCAAACCCAACTGCATCAAACCACCTGCAGCGCTCCCTCTTCCCAAAACAGAAAACTTCACCATCGCTTGTCTCTGTACTCTTGCAGTGGGAGACAACAGAGAGAATTCCACCAAGGCCAGGTCTTCTACAGTCGCGCCATCCGCCAACACGGACCCACGCACAATCGCACCGGCCCCAATCTCGACGTCATCACCCAACCAGCACCCTTCAACCACTGCCGTGGGATGAATGCGGCAATTCTTGCCTTTCCGGCCCAACTGAGCGCCGACTCTATCTGGCTTAAATGAACCGGCCTTCAAAATTGCCCAACTGCCCTTGAAGACTACTTCAACGACATTTCTTCCCATGAGACTTCGCCAAAGAAATGGTCCGAGTCCAAGAAGGTTCGCCCACAACAACTGCAACCAATGACCGGTTGGCATCACCAAGCGATCTGCAAAGGGCAACTCGATGGCCGAGGCTCCGAGGTGAACCTCAGAGAGCGGCACCGTAATCGTATTTTCCTT
>PALY01000069.1 GCA_002707085.1 Deltaproteobacteria bacterium | reverse complement strand
GTTTATGTGGGTGATGCCTCGGCAGCTCCTGCGCGACCACAGCACTTCTTGAACTTTTTCCCAGAACCGCATGGACATGGGTCGTTTCGGCCCAATCCAAGCTCTTGGGCCACCTTTCGCGCTTCAGCGCCGGGAGCGGGTCGTTTAACGGCTGCCGGGGCAGGCGCGGGTGCAGGTGCTTCCTGCTGTGGTTCAGGTTGTGCAAACGTACCGGTTTGGACCAATTTCTTGGCCGCCGTTTTCGACACTTCAGGCACATCTTCTTCGGGAGCAATTTCCATGCGCAACATTTGAGACACAACGGCCTCATCACGCAAAGAGGTCATGAGCATGTACATGCTGGTTCCCTCTTTCTTGTACTCAAGCAACGGGTTTCGTTGGCCATAGCCACGCAGCCCGATGCCTTCTCGGAGCCTGTCCATCGCCAAGAGATGATCTTTCCAGAACTGGTCTGTGTGCTGAAGAATCAGCATGCGTTCAATCTGACGTGCTGCCTCATCGCCAAGTTCTTGCTCCTTGTTCTCATAAGCAACCAGAGCATACTCTTTGATCAGTTGACTGATCTCAATGGAAGCCATGTCACGAACGTCATCATCGCTCAAGTCATCCCAAGAGATACCGAACATCGTTTGCACACGCTCTCGAAGCTTCTGAATGTCCCACATCTCGGGATGGAGACCCGCAGAAATGCATTCACCCATGGCATCTTGAGTCAAACCATCGATGGCATCCACCATCATGTCACGAACATCCTCACCTTCAAGGGCGCGTTTACGCATCGAATACACAGCTTTCCGCTGCAGGTTCATGATGTCGTCGTATTCCAACAGATTCTTACGGATGTTGAAGTTGTGTCCTTCAACCTTTTTCTGCGCGTTCTCGATCGATTTTGTGATCCATCGGTGTTCAATGGGCTCATCGTCTTCGAGTCCCATGCGTTCCATCCAGCCCACAATCTTGTCCGAGCCAAAAATACGCAGAAGATCATCTTCCAAACAGAGGAAGAATCGGCTCTTACCGGGATCACCCTGACGACCTGAACGACCACGCAATTGATTATCTACGCGACGGGATTCGTGACGTTCCGTACCAATGATGGCCAAACCACCCACATCGAGAACCTTTTGCTTTTCGGCGGTTGTCGTTTCAACCCACCGCGCATGTGCAGCCTCAAATGCTTCTGCATCCACAGCCGGATCAACCTCGACGCGCGCCAGCGCATCGGGGTCTCCACCCAACTTGATGTCCGTTCCACGTCCAGCCATGTTCGTAGAAATTGTGACACTCTTCAACCGGCCCGCCTGGGCTACGATTTCCGCTTCACGCGCGTGGTTTCGCGCATTGAGAACTTCATGCTCAATGCCTCGGTGACGCAACAATCGAGACACAATCTCAGATTTCTCAACACTCACCGTACCGACAAGAACAGGTTGTCCTTCCTCATTGCACTGTGCGATTTCATCCAAGACGGCTTTGTATTTTTCGGACTGCGTCTTGTAGACGATATCGTGTTCATCCAAACGCGCGATGGGTTCGTTGGTAGGCACGACCGTGACATCCAAGTTGTAGATGCTTTGGAATTCCTCTTCCTCGGTCACNGCCGTACCCGTCATCCCAGACAACTTCTCNTACATACGGAAGTAGTTCTGGAANGTGATGGAAGCATACGTCTGACTTTCAGATTCAACCTCAAGCTTCTCTTTGGCTTCGATTGCTTGGTGCAAACCATCCGACCAGCGGCGGCCACTCATCAAACGGCCTGTGTGTTCATCAACAATGACAACCTTGCCACCTTGAACGACATAATCACGATCCCGCTTGTAGATGGTGTGGGACCGCAGTGACTGATTCACATGGTGGAGTACTTCCATGTTTTGAGCATCATAAAGATTGTCTACACCCAGTTTCTCTTCCACCCGATCTACACCGGAATCCGTGAGGTTGACCGAACGAGACTTCTCATCCACCGTGTAGTCAATGTCTGCCTGCAACAATGGGATCACACCATCGATGATGTAATAGCGTTCTACACTGGTATTGGTCGGACCTGAAATAATCAGTGGTGTACGGGCCTCATCAACCAAAATTGAATCGACCTCGTCGACGATCGCATAGTGGTGTTCCCGCTGTACGAAGTCATCAATATTGAACTTCATGTTGTCGCGCAGGTAGTCGAACCCGAACTCATTGTTCGTTCCGTAGGTCACATCGCAACCATACGCAGCTTGCTTGATTTGAGCATCCCGCTCTTTGGATAGAATCTTACCGACCGACAAACCCAAGAAGTTGTAGATCGTACCCATCCAGTCCGCATCACGATCCGCCAAATAGTCGTTCACTGTGATGACGTGAACCCCACGACCAGACAAGGCGTTCAAGTAGACAGGCAATGTCGCTGCGAGCGTTTTACCTTCACCTGTTTTCATCTCGGCCACATTGGCTCGATGAAGAACCATTCCACCAAGCAACTGCACATCGAAATGGCGCATATTGAGCGTACGCTTGCCCACTTCTCGAACCACGGCAAAGGTATCTGGAATGAGGTCGTCAAGCGGCTCTCCATTCTCCAACCGCTCACGGAACTGTGGTGTAAATGCCCGAAGCTGATCGTCTGACAACGATTCCATTTTCGATTCCAAATCGTTGATACGACCCACAATCGGACGGTAGGATTTCAGCTCGCGTTCAGACCGGGAACCCCGGAATTTAGCAATCATTGAATCAAATGCGTTCATTTCGCTCTTGCCTTTCTTGATTTCCCTGCTCAGGGATCGGCGCGCCTAATAGCCCGCTCGCCGCGCTTACGCCGGGGAAGGTAGGCCATAGGGTTAACTTTGTGGTCGTCGACCATGATTTCAAAGTGCAAGTGAGGCCCTGTGGACCTCCCTGTAGCACCAACACTAGAGATGACTTGACCCTGCTGGATCACTTGGCCCACCTTCACAAAAAGTTCCGTGTTGTGGGCATAACGGGACTTCACGCCGTAGCCGTGATCGATATCAATCACGTTGNCATAGCCACCGGTATATTCTGACCGAACCACCACCCCAGAGGCAGCAGCACGAACTTTGGTCCCCGCCGGAGCAGAAATGTCTACACCGGAGTGAAAACGCGTCACCTTGTCAAATGGAGAGCGGCGATAACCAAAGCCACTGGTGTAAATACCATCCACAGGCCACATGTTTGGATAGGCAGACCTTCGAGCNCGCTCATCTTCAGCGGACTCCACCAAACGGCCTACCTGCGGCTCAATCTGCTTGGACAGCTCCAACAATTGCTCCACACGCCCCTGAACGTCATAGGCCCAACTTTCCGCAGGACTCAACATCGACGGCATCAGTTCCATGCCGTCAAGTTCGTGCATCGTAATGCCGAACTCACCGGTAGCCGGATCGATATCCAGGTTTGCAATGCCATCATCTTGAGCCAACTCAGACTTGTCCGCTTCATCAGAATCGACCGGCCCATAGCCAGAAAAGCCTTCGCGAGTCAGATCCTCGAGCTGTTGGTCATACATTCGTAAACGCCGAAGCTGACCCTCGACTTCACCAAGCGTCCGCTCGATATCCTGCAACCGACTCTTCAAGGTCAAGTTCTCCTGCAACAAAGAATCGCAAGCCTGATTTCGGGGCAGCGCTGCACCCATCATTCCCAGGCCAACGACTGCGAAAGCAACAGCCACAGTCATGAAGACGATTGCAAGACGCACTTGTCTCATCGTCAATGTGATCTGTCGGACGGTGCCTCGACCACCTTGCGGAACCCACATCAGCGTATAGCGTCGCTCCGCGACGTCCTTGCGCTTCCTAGGCATGCTACGGAGACTCGTCGATTCGCACCACGATCACGGTGATATTGTCGTCACCACCGCGTTCACATGCAGTTTCAATCATTCGCCGGGCAGAACCTTGAGNACCAAACTCCAGAGCAGAATCACTCATCTCTTCCGCCTCAACGAGATTCGATAAACCGTCCGAACAAAGCAAAAACATATCGCCTCGACGAACGGCACGAACGCTAAGATCAATCTCAACATCCTCCATGAACCCCAAAGAACGAGTAATGATGTTTTTGAGCTTATGGTTCTTTGCCTCTTCCTCGGTAAGGAGTCCAGCCCGCACACGCTCATTCACCAAAGAATGGTCTTCCGTAAGTTGTTCGATGCGCCCATCTCGAATCAAGTAGCCGCGAGAATCACCCACATGGGCCATAAACGCGTTGCCGTTGTCGACCATCAACGCCAGACAAGTGGTTCCCATTCCTTGGTAATCAGAGTCTTCTTGAGCGCGACGATAGATGCGTTGGCCGGCAAGCCGAATTGAATAGCGCAATTTTTCCCGAACGACCTCGACAGGACCCGCGGATTCGTCCATTTCAAAGTCTTCCGCATTGGGACGAATCTCAATGGATGTCAGCACCTCTTCCACAGTATTGACAGCGATTGCACTCGCAAACTCACCGCCTGCATGCCCNCCCATTCCATCACAAACCACAAAGAGATTTAGCTCATCGTTAATGAGATAATTGTCTTCGTTGTTTGTTCGCTTGACCCCAACATCGGTCATGCCACAAGAGGTGATGCGCATCGGTTCGATTCCAGCTGTTCGCGTGACCAATTTTCGGGAAATGGCACACGTCTTATCATCCACGCACCCGCGCGGAACGGTTGCCGTTTACCCGCTTGCGAAGGCTGTGTCCAACGAACAACAATCAGTAAGCTATTTGGAAAGCCTTGCTGACACAGCGATAGCCAGGGAGTGAAATTGCTCCAAAACGAGGACGGCAGGTCGATCCGTGGGGTTAATCTTCGCCTCATCCAGGACCGCATCCGCTACATCTCGCGTGTACGCTGACACAAGATTGTTTCGTATGGTCTTCCTCGGCTGGACAAAAGAATTGCGAACCAACTGGTCAAACACCGCGATTGGAGCGGGTCCAGTATTGGCCTGGGGCAGCAGCTTAAGGTCCACCACAGCCGAACGAACCTTGGGTGGCGGGTGAAAGGCGCCAGGTGGCACCTTGATTCGGATACGAGCCGCGGCCCTCGCTTCAGTAAACACCGACAGCGAGCCTCGCTTTCGATCCCCCGCGGGTGCGACCAAACGATCAGCAACTTCTTTTTGAACCATTACGACAAGCCGTTCAAAAGTTCCAGGCTGCTGCAGCATATTGGTGATCATGCGGGTGCCTGCGTTGTAGGGCAAGTTCGACACACATCGCCAACCCGAACCCTCCAGAGTACCCGCCAAATCCAGTTGCGCACCATCCGCTTCAATCAACCGAACTGAAGGCAGACGAGAACGAATAAAGTCAGCCATGTCACGGTCCAGCTCCACCGCTGTGACTGCAGCGCCACTGCCCAACAACGCCTCAGTGAGAACGCCCAAGCCGGGGCCTATTTCCAAGACCCGACTACCGGCCTCCAACTGCGCCACCGTAATGATTTGACGCACAATTCCAGGTGAAGCCAGAAAGTGCTGCCCAAAACGTTTTTTTGCGCGAGACTCCAGTTCTTTCAATAATGCCGATGGATGACTCATACAGTTCCCGGTGTCCACCTGGCACGGGCTCCCAGATCAAGGCCATGAGACTGACCCCTGAGAAGCCGCAATCGTCCAGCGTGTGCAATCATCGCAGCATTGTCCGTACATCGATGCCGAGGTGGAAGATGCACCTCTAAATCCAAGCACTCCATCGCTGAACGCAGCTGACTATTGGCGGCCACACCGCCGGCCATGGTCACTCTGTTTACACCCGTGTCGCGGGAAGCACGAAGAACGCGATCGGTAAGGACGTCTACGACTGCCTGTTGAAACGAAGCACAGACATCTGCATCCGAAGCCCTATCCGCCAGTCCAACATGGGTACGAACAGCGGTTTTCAGACCAGAAAAACTCATATCCAATGCCCGCACACCCACACGTCCCGCAGGTGTTTTTGGAACCCGCACCTTGGGCTGCGGACGGGGTAAAGCCACACATTTTGGATCGCCTTGCACAGCCAAGCGATCGACTGCTGGGCCACCGGGGTAGCCCAAGTTTAGCATCCGTGCGACCTTGTCAAAGGCCTCGCCTGCCGCGTCATCTACCGTCTCGCCAAGCACACTGTATTCGCCGACATCCTTCGCCAAGTACAGCGTCGTATGCCCTCCGGAAACCACCAATGATAAAAATGGAAATTGCGGCCCATCCGGCTCCAAGGTTGCCGATAGCAGATGCCCTTCCAGGTGATTGACTCCGATAAAAGGGATGCCCCAACCCGCAGCCGCTGATTTGGAAAAGCACAGTCCCACCAACACAGCGCCAATCAAGCCAGGGCCAGCTGTAGCAGCGATGGCGTCTGGCTTTTCAATATCGGCCCTATCCAAAGCAGCCTGTACAGTGGCGACTATCTTATCCGCATGGGCGCGGCCGGCGAGTTCAGGAACCACACCGCCATAGTCCGCATGCACTTCTTGGGTATGCACCACATCGGACAGAACCCCATCCGGCCCCACCACACTGGCTGCGGTTTCATCACAACTGGTTTCAATGCCAAGCACGTTCATGCGGGTTCTTCACCCACAAATGCATGGCGCGCAATGCTCAGTGTGAGACCTTTGGCAGGTAAACACCAAAATCAAACCGCCCTTCGTCCTTTATGCCATCGTGACAATCGATACACACAGCCTCCGAAACACCCTTCGAAATGTTCTTGGTACTGGGCGCTGAAATGTGCTGCCGGCCCGGCCCATGACAACTTTCACACCCGACATTTTCCAACCCTACCGCCTCTCGAGGATGCTGAGGCCCGTTCGGGTCATGAGCGCCAGTCACATGACAAGACCAGCAATCCAAGTCCTGTGACCGTTGAACTTCTTGTAGGGTGGCCCACGCATTGGCATGGGGCGTGGACGACCACTGGGAATGCTGTGATTGATGGCAAGATTTACAGGCCGCATCTCCCACATAGGAGCGATTCGGTTTGACCGGAGCCGAGAGCTGAACCTTTGCAGCCTTCTCAATTTCCACTTTGGCCGCATCAACCAATGATTGAGTTTTCTCGTGTTCGCCAATGTCTTCATCCAAACCAACCAAGGTATTGGCCATGCGGTGCTGGAGTTTGCTTGAACCTACAGAAGCTTCGGCAATCTGCGCTTTGAGGTCAGCGATTTGCTGGTCCAAACGACGGACCCGTTGCTCAGCTCGGCTCTTTTCCTTCTCGGACTTGGCAACATCCACCCTTTTTTGGGTGCGATCGCGACGGGTTTGAGCATTCCGCAACTGGGTCTCTTTTTCCTCGCCTGCACCCTCAAGAGTCCACCCCTTGGCGTCCGACACCAGCACAATCTCCGCTACCCCCAATTTCTTACCCCGTGTCCCATTCGCCAATTGCACGGCATTTTCAGACAATTTCTGCGGCAACCGATGCTGCTGGCGACTTTGGCCATTCACAATCACATCGATACCTGGAATGGCTGTACTGATGGATGCGTCCTCTGCAGCCGCTTGATGGGACAACAACACTGTCAAATCGACNGGACCCATCTCTTCGACGGCTCGAGCGATTGCCGGCACGGTGGAAGCCGCTTGACACGGCCCAGCCTGTCCAGGACCAACCACGCCAACAAAACCCATCTTAAACCCGTCGCGTTCTACGACTCGACTGGGCGCAAAATTCAATCCATCACAAGTCAGGTTCGCGACTACATACGGCAAGGAGTGTTCCGAGACCTGGCCTGCCAACCATTCCAATCCAAGGGCCAAATCAGCATCTCCAGGCACCATCGCATCGACACCAACCATCGCATAGGCCTCAAACTGCAAATCTGCCTTCGCACGCTGTTGAGCAAGCCGGCTGGTGGCAATGGAACCACTCTTCCAAGTCAAATCCCCTGCATCCACCACAAAGGTAGGACCCTTGGACCTTGTCTTCTCAATTACTTTGGCTNTTCTGGACAGACCNCCCATCGGATTCTTGGGTCAACCACAAGGCTCTATTTCACCATGCACACTGCCTGTGTACACCAATCGCACCGAACGTTCACCGGCTGCCAACAAAGCCTCAGNATCAGNTTCAGGGGATGAACACGCCAGTACCAATAGAGCAAAAAACATTACTTCCCTTCATTCGCGACGCTTTCAATCCGCTCACGACGAGAAGCTTTCTCCGTGTCTCTCTCTTCCTTCCGGCGAGACTCTCGAACCAGATCTCGGACCACTTCCAATACACCCATNTGNGCCAGNTACACCGGATCCTCGCCTTCCACNCTGACGTAATAGCGATCATGTGGGTTCCCTTCTGGGTCAATAAACGGTTCTCCTTTCCCTCCAACCAAAATGATTCGCTCCTCTTCATCTTGGTTCTTCAATACAACCCTTGCACGCGGTTCAATCAACCCATACCGCTCCAACCTGTCCGGTTGGTCCACAACAAACTCGTCCACTTCAAGTTCAGCCAATCGGCGAGCCACACGCTTGGGTGTGCTGCCCGAGACAGGAACCCCATCCTTCCACACCCACTGTTCTGCCGCGAAGCGCACACTGCCCTCGCCCTGAAGGTCATCCTTTGAATCGCTGGTGAGTACAGCATCAATGGAGACGACATCCTCCCCTGACATCTTCACCACTTTGCGGTTGCGAAGCGCCGCTGGGTCTTGAGCAAACTCCTCCAAAAGACCCCGCCTTGCGACAAAAACCGTATCTCCATCATCCATCAGGATGTAGGCAAGTTCTTCGTGCTTGTTTCCAGCCTCAGAGTCTGCATCATCACCAACACGAATCCGAAGCGGATCGCGCGATCCGAACCCGATTGTGATGTCAGCTCGTGGCTCATCCAATCCATATTTTTCTACATCGCCGGGCTGTCGTGGCAGAAACCTCGACGCCTTTAGTGCGCTCACGCGCCCCAGCAGCCTACGCGCTTGGTCATGATTGGCAGCCATCTCAATGGGAGAACGCATGCTCCACATTCGGTCGCCCACCTTGTCGAGTTTCAAGGTTCTGTTGGCAGTCGGTAAGCGAAGGATGGCTTCCAAACTGTTGGCATCTTTTGAATCAAAGCTCGCAAAGCGACGTTCACGAAACTCATCCAAAGTCAGGCTGTAGTAATCGACCGCAGCCTTTTTCACGGTGTAAATCGAAGACGACCCATCCGGCTGTATGTAATAGCTGACACTCGTTGGATTGGGGTCACCAACATCAAAACCAACCGTACGACCATCACGAAGTGTCAACGAAACACGAACCGCATTCTTGCCCAGCCCGTACAACTCTTTCGATTCCGAATCTTCCACAACTGAAGCGCGGGCGGTGAGATCATGAATCTGATGCTTCACGCGATTGACCATCGAACGTCCTGCTTGATGACCCGTCTTTTCAATGATCCATTTGCCTTCGGCCTCTACCAAGGCAACCGAAGTTCCATCGGGTCGAGCCACATCGACCCGCACCAACTCGTGCTTTTCAAACTGAAAGAGGCGTGGCTCACCCACCGGATCAGATTGAAATACTTCAGGCTTCATCATCCACAATGCGGCGACCGCCACAACGAAGAAAACAAAGGCCACAATCGCTCCGCGAAACGGCTTCATCTTCCCCTCCGATTCGTTCGGACGGCAAAACCAACAATCCCAACCAAAACTGGGAGGAACCCCATACTCAACCACCGCAATGTACCGAGTTGTTCTTTGGTGATGGCCAACCGCCGGACACGCTTTTTCCTTGCTCCTACCGATGCCACTCGTAGATCGGCACCGGCCAACCAGTGAACCACGTCCAAGGTAAAGGTCACGTTTCCAGGACCATCAGATAGGAGGCCATTTGATAGAAAGTCACTATCTCCCACGGTGAATATTCGGGCCGGCCGTTTGCCTGTGCGAACCAAGCCTCGCCCTGGCCGTACTTCCGTAGCCAATGCCATATAAACAGGACCCGCACCATCAATATCAGGCTCGTAGATTGGAGAGCCGCCCTGTACAACTCCACCGCGTTCGATCCAGCCATCACGAGAAGTCGTCAATACCGGCACGGTACGCATGCCGTCCGGTGCAGGATCAACCGACATCAGTGGGGCCACACGCGCCAACACGGGTGTCAGCTTCCCTTCCCGTAAACCCTGTGTGGTTTCATGTTGTTTGACCCGAGGAATCGGTCGATCCCAGAATGGGAAAACAACTTTTCTATCCATCGCCACACCGGAAGGAACAGAAATACCCAGACGACCCAGTAAATCCGGTACTGGACTTCCTGGCTCCAGCGCCAAGAGCAGCCCACCGCCACCACTTAGATAGGTAAGCAAAGCATCGGCCTCGTGAACACCCAACTCCGTACGAGCGGCAGGGATGAGGACCGCAGCCGCATCATCGGGTACCCGAGGAGTATCCACACCTGCACTGGAACTAATCAGGTCCAGCACTTCAACATCGTAACGCTCAATGTCCAACGCATCGGCCAAGTCTGCCAATCCACTGGGACCCCGATCGGCGGGATCAAGCTCTCCATGTCCACTGAGAACATACACCACCCTGCGCTTGGGTGTATGTAGCTGCGAAAAGGACCTTGCAAATGCCGCTTCACCCAAGAATACATTGTGGCGAGCATCCGCCTTGCCTTGCTTACGAAACAAGTCTCGAGCGCGGATATCCACGCGATCGGCACCTCGCTGTACCACGACATGGCCGTATTCAGTGACGCCCAATCGTTCCGCAGTCAGCCGGTCCTTATCGAAATCCACCAAACGCCAATCGATGACCTTTGAACGCGCCCCCAACTCTCGAAGCAAGTCCTTTATGGCTCGATTCTTAAAAGACGCATCACCCTTGCCACGCTGTGCGCTGAACGCAGTAATCTGAACAGCTTCTGCATCCGCATCCAACAACGCCACCTTGGCGATCATATCTTGAGAAAGCGTATTTCGACCTTCTTCAGTCAGATCCCAACGAACTCGATTTTGACTGACCATCGCGTACAGTAAAATCAGGATCGCAATCCCGAAAAACGTGACCAATGTCGCATTGGTGCCGTACGTCAATCGCCGTTTCCACCGTTGATTCATCTCCACCGCCTAGATTCGATGGATCGCCACGTCAGAAACAGGAATCCCAGCGTAAAAAACAAAAACCAACACAGGTCAGCACTATCGACCACCCCCCGCGAAAATGAACTCACGTGGGTCATAAATGCAAACTCCCGCAGCACGATTCGCAGCCAGTCTGCTTCGACCATTTCCGCTGCTTGACCCGCGAGCCAAAACGGCAACAGAATGACAACNCCAGCAAGACCCGCCGCCACAGGCTCATCCGTCAAACTGCTCGCAAACAGCCCAGCAGAAACAAAAGCAGCACAGCACAACGACAAGCCAAGGTAACTTGTGGCCACAACGCCCCAGTCAGGCTCTCCGTAATAGGCAAGAATTGCTGGAAACAACAGGGTCCCCATCAACATCAGCAAGCACAGCGACAAACTGGCCGCCCACTTGCCGACCAACAAGGCCCACAGCGGTACCGGAGCTGTCATCATCAACTCCAATGTTCCATTGCGACGTTCGTCGGCAAAATGCCTCATGGTCAACATGGGAAGCAAAAACAACAAACTGACGCTCAAGTTGGCGAGCATCATTCGCATGCTCGCCTCCCCCGTCATGGACACACCCAGATAGAAAAACAACCCGGCCAAAAACAGGAACACGGCCAAAAACATGTAGGCCAAAGGACTCACAAAGTAGACCCTGAGTTCTTTCCGGTACACTGCCCATGCCGCGGTCATCGCTCATCCTCCACCAAGTGGAGAAACGCCTCTTCAAGATTTGGCATGTGACGCTCCATCGCACGAATCTGCCAACCTTTTTCAGTCACCAAGGACGCGATTGCAGTGCGAGGGTCCTCGGATGCCCGTACATCAAGACCAACAAAGCCATCCGTTTCCCCTGCTGGGGCAACTTGATCGACAACATCGAGGGCACCCACCGCCGCCGCCAAGTTCACATTTGGAACAGTCTGAATCTCGATTCGATACCGGACGCCAGCCCCCACGCGGGCTCTGAGACCGTCCAGAGTATCCGCCGCTTTGATCCGCCCACCATCGATGAGGATGGCTCGTTCACACAAGGCTTCCACTTCAGACAAAATATGCGTCGACAAAATCACGGTCCGTTCGAGTGCAAGGCCACGAATGAACTCTCGGATTCCCACCATCTGCTTTGGGTCCAATCCGCTCGTAGGTTCGTCTAAAATCAATACTTTCGGGTCATGAATAATCGCTTGAGCAAGCCCGACCCTTTGTCGATACCCTTTGGACAAGGACCCCAGGATCCGGTCTTCCCAACCACTCAGGCCGACCTGTTCCATCACCAGCCCCATGCGTCCCAAACGCTCTCGGCGTGGCACTTCACGGACCTCGGCCACGAACATCAAGTACTGACCTATCGTAAGTTCCGTGTATAGCGGTGGGGTCTCCGGTAAATAGCCAATGCTTCGCCGAACCGACATGGGTTCATCAAACACATCAAAACCAGCCACTGTGGCCGTACCATCCGTCGCGGGAATAAAACCTGTCAGCATTCGCATCGTGGTGGTTTTACCTGCACCGTTGGGGCCAATAAATCCGACTATCTCACCCTTGCCCACTTCAAAATCAATCCCATCCACGGCCAAGACTGACCCATAGCGTTTGGTGAGAGATTGAACCGAAATCATTAGACGTTGTCGTTATGAATAGTGGCGATATTAGACCCCGGGAGTGTAATGAGGCAGACACCAAGGGTAAAGAGTTTCTGTGATACATCTTTTGACCATCTTGAGTATGTTTATGGCTTCTCCCAGTGTAGGGNGGGCCGANGCACCGACGTCAATCGTNCGTGCAGACTTGGTATTGGCTGTAGTTTCTGATTCTGTAGTCACTCAATCGGACATCCGACTGCACAAAGAAATGAGTGGTCTCGACCCCTCCCCCGTGCCAAGCCTTCAATACAACGAAGCCACTGCACTCCAAGATGTGATCGATGCAACCGTCATCCGAACATTGGCCGGCCGGGTCCCTGTATATCAACCGAATTCAGCAGATATACGTGCGCGGTGGAATCGCTTTCAGAGCCAATGGACGGACACGACCGCGTACAACGCATTTCTTCAAATACACGGCCTGAATCAGGATCGGCTTTATCAAGTATTAAAACAGCGCATGATCATCGAACGCGTCGTCCAACGAAACTTGGAACTGGCAAACGGTGACGACAATGCTCTTGAGTGGAACAAGAACTACAGCGAATGGATTAAACAGCAGCGCTCAACACTTCGTGTTCGTACAGTTGGACGAAGCGGAAGCCCATGATTCGACTGGCAACCACAACCGATGCTTCCGCAGTTGGAACATTGATCATAGAAACCATTCAAGGAACGACAAAGAGCGGATCCGCATGGGTATCAGAGCAAATCGATAGCCCCACAGGAGTCGTACTTGTGGATGAAGAACTTCAACAAATCCGAGGCTTCATTGTTGGACAAATTGTCATCGACGAAGCGGAGATCCACGATTTGGGTGTGGCCGAGACAAGCCGGCGCAACGGAATCGGTTCAAAGCTCATCAAAGCCTTTGAAGCGCATGTCATCCACCAAGGTGCAGTCACCTGTGTGCTTGAAGTGCGGGCGAGTAACAACGCAGCACGCGAAGCCTACGCTAAAGCGGGCTACACAGTGATTGCACAACGTGATCGATACTACTCCGACGGAGAGCATGCACTGCTCATGCGTCACGATTTCAAGGGGTCATCTTGATCTTTGTAATGCTCACATCCTTGTTTCTCGCCCAAGCCGAGTGCATACCCATCCCCATGAACGCCCCAGATGCTCCATTCGAAGCACGAGCCCCGGCACAGGGTGGCGTGGTACTGGAAATCCCACTGGCAGGCAGTTCACCCGTCCCGTTGTCCATTCTGCAAACCTTGGAAAAACACAACCTCAAGGCCACATTGTTGGTCAGCACAGACTGGGCTCAACGCCACGCCAGCTTTCTTCGTTCCGCCGCCGAAGCCGGCCATGAGGTTGGGTATTGGTACTCATTACAAAAGGACTTGGGCCTGACCAGCGACATGACTTCCGATCCGGTGCTGAGCGATTGGGTAGACACCATGAGGCGAGGAAGAAAGATCCTCCGGAAAATCACACGAACGCGTATCGACACCATCGCGGTATCTTTTCTGCCAATCACCGGTGAAGTCGCCGCCGAAGGATTGGCCTTTCGAGCCATCTTGATCTCCGAACGAACCATTGGCGACATCCCCCGTCGTTCGCGGTCATTCGCCGGAAGTGTTGGTCGAGCCAGAATCATTGGCCAGGGTCCATACTTGGATGGGTGTGGAGACCAATTGCCTCACTGGAGTCCAGCCGCTCTGGATAGAGCGACGGGCGCCGTCGCCCGAGGAGAATGGGTCCGCATCGCGATGCCCTCCAGTGCAGAGGCTGGGGAGCTGCTGGGAAGGTGGCTTCAAGAAGTAGTCCTGCCTGCAAAGTGGAACATCGAGACCGCCAGTGAAATGGCGAATAAAGCCCGTAAAATGACGGACATTGCACCCGTAATCCAGCCGGAAAACACCGTCGCTGTCGCGCGTTCTGTCCCGCTCGACACCTGGATAAAAATCGCCGAGNCCCTATCCCAGGCCAACCCTCTGCCTCGCCAGCCCTCGGATGGTATCAACCTCACCGAAAGCTTTATTGGTATCGTGACAATCCTCGCATCAGACACACCACCAAAGAACATTTCTTTGGGTCCACTGGAGCCTCCGATGGAGGTTGCAGCCTATGGCTTGTCTGAAGCAACACTGCTTAGCGCAAAGGAAGTCAAAGATTCTGCCCTTGTTCTTTCTGGCCAACTTCGTGGTCGAATCCCCAGTTTGGTCAGCATTGGAGACACCACACTCACTGCAGCAGAAGCATTGCAGGTGATGTCAAGAGCCGTATTGGGACATCCAACAGAAGCCACTCCAGTCGCCGATCCCGACCCCTACGCACCCGGAGGTGGCTGGGGTTCAAGCAAGGGCTTGTAGCTACATTCCGAAATCGTACTTTCGTGAAATGTCCACTGGAGCCGCGATGCGCTGGAAGCGCCATGCTGAAACCTTGCGGCGAATGCACTGTTCAATCACTGCATTGGGCGCAGCCAACGCTTCAACCGACACGGCGGCAGGCTTCCCTTCTTTCACAATCGTAAAATCGACATACCACGACCCCTTGAGGTTCGGATTCGCCTTCAACCCTTGCGTATAGCAATGCTCGAGTTGTTTCGCGCCGCGGTTCATCACCCGACTAATCATCGCTTCGACCTTTCCGGCATCGGACAAAATGATGCCCTGAGGCCCACGTGCTTTGGGTGCAGCACCAATCGTAGAGAATACGTCTTGTGGGGCCGCCCCCATACCCCGAACACCGCTGCCCGTTGGAATCACCGACGCATCTGCAGCCGCAACCGCCATTTCAGGCGGCTGCCCTTGCGGGGTTGTCACTCTTCTGACCACCTTGGGCTTCACTACAGGTATCCGAGCCTCTGGGGCCTCGGCGGCTGCATCTTCGACCTCTTCCACATACGCACCATACTCATGTGCAGAAAGTGGGATTGGAATCGATCTTTGCTCTACGACAAGATCTGCCCCGACCTCATCAGAATCAGTCTGACTGACCCACCAGCCACCAGCGGAAATCAATACGACCGCAACAGCCCCCAAACTTGTCCAAAGATTGCGATTACCAGAAGTGACCGCTTCAGCGGCTGCCTGCTGAACAGCAATACCCGGATTCGTGACCGCCTCTTCGCCCGGCACTTCAATCAGACACCTTGGACAATTACCGCCATACAGCGAAAGTTCCTCGCTGATGGGTGCTTGGCAAAATGGGCAGGTGGGCATGTCGGAAGTCTCAACTAATCGGTCGAACAAAACATAAAGTAACAGGACTCATTGATATGTATCGGTAATGGTGACCCAACGATCAAGCGTTGACAACCCCATCCTCTCCCCGTACGGTCCGAGGAGGAGTTCAGAATGGGTACCACACGCGACTTTATCGTATCAGCCTTCGCGGACACATTGCTACCAATGTTCAGCCGCTCGATGGAGGACGCGGTCTATGAAACGATTGATAAACGACAGATTCCCACCCGAACCGACTTCAAAGAAGTCCGTGATTTAGTGAACAATCTCCGGGGCCAAGTGACAGGAACGACCAGCGGAATTCAACGAATCGTTGACCAAATTGAGACACTCAGCGCACGGATCGATGCCATGGAAGCACGGATTTCGGAGGGTTCCACGATGGAAGCGCCCCGTTCTAAAACTTTGACATGCAAAGTAGAGGGCTGTAACGAGCCGTACAGGGCAAAAGGATTTTGCGCACGTCACTACCAGCAATGGAAGCGCGGCCGCCTACCTGAGTTTCCACCCGACGCTTAAGGGCCAATGATCCCGTAGTACCAGTCCAGGTGAATCACGGCGATATTGCACAAGGCATGGAAAACAGCGCCCGCCATCACCCCGCCTGTTTTTTCCCGAAGCCATGCGAACACCATGCCCGGAAAAAAGGTCGCGAAATGCCACCATTGAAACAAAACAAGCGTGTGTCCGAATGCAAAAAATATCGATGCCCACACACTCCCCCACCCCATTTGCACACCGAAAATACTGAATTTTCGTGGTAGGACTTCATTCAAACGGGTCTGGAAGTATCCCCGGTAGAAGAACTCTTCTGGAACTGCAACGAAGAAGAGCTGGAACGCAATCAAGGTCAAGGAGTCCGGTGGCATCAAGTGACCGGGAGCATGTCCAAACAATATGGTTTGATACAAGTGATACCCAATCAAAAATGGCAAACCGATCAGTGCTACCACCTTGATGTTCACAATCACAATCTGACGCCAGGCAGCACCATCACGAAAAGCTGGAATACTCAACCGGTAGGACCATGAGTCCACTTTACGAAAGCGACACAGTGCGACCGGCGCGTAGATGAACAGCAATGGGACCAAGGCCAACAACCATTCGGGTAGCCCCGCACCGCCTTGTAGTTCTACCACCGCTCGGATTGCGAGAAGCGTTCCCAACCACAACCAGAACAATTCCAAAAACACACGACGCCGTGCTTCCTGTGAGGTGTCGTCGGCGCGATCTCCCGTCATCAAATCGAGCCGTAGCCCTTCAGATCCAAGGTCACCCAGGAAAAGCCTTCAGCGGTACAAACATCGACAATGCTTTCGCGGATTTCTGGGCGAGCAAGGACAGCGATTTCATCGGCCGAAACTTCGATCCTGACCATCGAACGTCCATCGATTTCATGCCAACGCGCTCGAAACTGTCGGATCCCAATCGTTCGAAGGTGGCTTTCCACACGCATCACTTGCTGAACTCGCTCTTCCGTCACCCGGGTTCCATCCGCAAATCGACTTCCCAAACAAGCAAAACTTGGCTTGTCCCATACGGAAAGATCCATCCCCTTGGCCAAAGCACGGACGGTAATTTTATCGATGTTTGCTTCGACCAGCGGGTGTCGTACCGCCTGCTCGGATGCAGCAACCAAGCCTGGACGATGATCACCAAGGTCGTTGGTTATCGTTCCATCCGCAACCCAGGCCATACCCAATTCGGCAGCCCGGTCTTGGGCCAACTGGAACAATTCTGCTTTACAGAAATAGCAGCGGTCACCATTGTTTGAAGCATAGCCCTCATCTTCAAGTTCCTTTGAATCCACCAAGACATGCCGGAACCCTTGTGATTTCGCAATCCTACGGGCCTCCGCCAACTCTTCAGGTGGAAAGGTGGGACTAATGGCAGTCAACGCAACAGCCGAATCACCGAGGACCTCGTGCGCTACTGCAGCAACCAATGCAGAGTCTACACCGCCAGAAAAGGCAACCACGACACTTCCCATCTCTCGAAGCACCGTTTTTAGGCGTTCAAGAGCGGCCATATCTGGCTCTGGCTGAAATTGTATCACCTGAGACATGCCCCCTTCTATGCCGACCATGACTTCTCGCCAACGCATGATCGCCACAGCGGACTCAACCTCATATGAGGTAGCTGTTCTTGGAGTTCCCTTTGACCACCTTGCCACTGCTCATCTTGTCGAGTTCATTCGCGTACGCTGACGTTCCCATCTCAGACGATATGTGGTGGCCACTGACCGCAGACAGCACGCCACTGACCGACATTGAAGGCGATGATGGCACAGTGGCGCGGCTGGACATCATTGGTTCTACTGAAAATCCTGCAGGCTACTGGTCCATGGGACCGGCCGACCTTTATGTCAGAATGCGGCTCTCTGACGACCCATCATGGCCAAGCTCCCTGGGCGGTATCTATGGCGACTCGTTGACGTATGCGTGGGGCATACTTCTCGAGACAGATGGCGACCCGGAACGTTTCGACTACGCCTTAATTCTGCATACCGGCGGCTATTTTCTCGACCTCTATTCTGGGGCGACCGCAACAGGCTGGATGGCAACATCCACGACATTAGAAACAACGGTTCTGTTTCCCATAGACGAAGGACGGGTAGCAATTTCGCCTGCTCCATCCAGCATAGGATGGGAAGACACCTTTTTAGAATTCGCAATCCCACGCGGCGCCATCGGGATGGCATCGGATTCGGACACCTGTCAGCTCGCATTGGTGACCGACTTAAATCGGCTGTCCAGTGGTTTTGAGTGGGACATCGCCAACGCTCTTGAGGCAGATGAGATGACGGACATATGGTCCGATCCAATCGGTACAGATGTCGATGGGGACGGCATCGATTTCGATAGCGAAATCGCACTTGGGACAGATCCTACATTGGCAGATACCGATGATGATGGGCTGGATGATGATGCAGAAATTCTCGCCAGCACAGACCCGACTTTGGCAGATACCGATGGAGATGGCCTCAGCGATGGGTTTGAACTCTTAGAGTACGGGTCTGACCCATTGGTAGCAGATACCGACTCAGACGGTATCGTTGACGGTGATGAATACACCTACGGAACCGACCCTCTGGACGCCACAGATCCCGATCCCGACTTCGATCACGACTGTGATGGCCTGAGTGACGAAGTAGACCCGGACATCGATTTGACCACAGATCCAGACGGTGATTTCGTCTCCAGCCTGGATGAACTTGGCTGTGGAAGCGACCCGTGCGTGACCGAACTCGACATCGACTCAGATGGTGTATCCAACGAAATGGAGAATCTCTGGGGAACCGATTTTTGCGATGACACGAACCCGGACACCAGCATTGACGAAGATTGTGACGGCATTGAAGACTACCGAGACGAAGACATTTCGCCTGCATCAGAAGACATGGATGAGGATGGAATTGCCAACGAAGATGAACGCTCCTGTAGCGGAGACCCGTGCGTAGCCGAGACTGACCATGATGGTGATGGAATCAGTACCATCGACGAACTCGCAGCAGGCACCGACCCGTGCGATGATGACGACCCCGATCAAACCATCGACGACGACTGTGATGGCATTCCAGACTTTATGGATGATGCGATCTTCTTGGAGCCTGATCAGGACAATGATGGTGACCACATCTCAAATGCACAAGAACAAGAAGAGTGTGGAACGAACCCCTGTGAAGTGAATGAAGATCCGGATCAGGACGGAATACCCAATGAACAAGAAAGCCGTTGTGAAACAAACCCTTGCAGCCCTGACACCGATGCGGACGGAAAATGGGACGGAGAAGAAATAGGTGGAGATGACAGTTGTGGAGGAGATGAAGACAATGACGGCATCCTGGACCCGCTCGATCCCAACGAAGATGTAGCTGCAGACCCAACTCAGCCTGAATCTGCCGAACATGGTCTTACCGGTGGCTCGTTTACCGGAGGACGCTGCTCCAGCATCAACCGCTCAACTGGTGTCGTTGGGACCCTCTTGGCCTTCATCTTCATCCTCGCCCGCAGAATGGGACCTGGAAGTTTGCTGTTGCTCAGCACCACAGCACAAGCGCAAGGCACCAATGCACAACGGTTCCAGCCCGCACTCAACGGACGTACGTTCATAGGACTAAACGATCCGGTTGCATCGGAATCAGGATGGATTGGCTCTGGAACCATGCACTACGCCAGCAATCCAGTCCTGTACCGTGTAGAAGATCCCAACAGAGACGACATATTGATTCTTGGAAACGTCTGGAGTTTCGATATGTGGGGTGGCTACAGTGGGCCCCGTTGGGATGCAGGGGTCCTCATACCGACCCGTCTCCACTCCGCGGGCGAATACATTGAATCCACAGGCTTTCGAGGCATTGGAGACATCTCTATTGCCGGAAATTTCATGTTGATCGACCGACGAACGGCGCCAGCAGGGGTTGGTTTTTCCGGCCAACTTCAACTGCCCACAGGCAATGAGTCCGCTTGGCTTGGTGCAAGCTCGCCACGAGGCGATGCCAACGTCAATCTTAGTTTCGGGGAGTCCGTTGTGTTTGCCACAACCGTAGGCCTGGGGCTGGAACGAACCACACAGGCTGGCGACTTGTCCCTTGGCTCGACCCTAGATTGGGGGGCGGGGATGCACGTTCCAGTCACATCTCAATGGTGGACTTCTGTAGAACTCGATGCATCTCACCACTTGGCGAGCCTTGACCAGGCGGGTAGCCATCCCATTGAAGGGCTTGTCGCCGCCCGATGGGAACCTGCACCCAAATGGATTGTGTCACTCGCTACAGGCACCGCAATTACCCGTGGCGTGGGGGCCGCGCAGTTTCGCGCCGTGGCAGGTCTAAGCTTCCTCCCTACCATGACTGAGCTTCCTCAAAAAGTTACGACAATCAACAAGCCAACACCTACGAAAACCTCCTCCCCAGAACCACAAGTGGCGGATGTGCGGATTTCGGTCACAGACGCGCAAGGCAGTCCTCTCGCCGCGAAAATATGGTTTGTGGACTCCAATGATCGAAGCACCACAAACAGTGACGGCCTGGCCATGCTCTCGGTTACCCCCGGCGAACAATCGGTCATCATCACTGCAGAAGGGTTTGGCCCTGCACGCCGCACCCTGCGTTTGGCCGGACGAACCGACTTAGCAGTCGTGCTTTCTCCCGCCCGCACCGAAATTACGAAGGACCAAATCGTTGTTCAGGACAAGGTCTTTTTCGATACAGCCAAAGCCACTTTACAAGCTCACAGTCACGACATTCTGGACGAAGTGGTACTCGTTCTACTCGACCATCCTGAAATTCTGCGAATCCAGGTTCAAGGCCACACAGACGACACAGGCAAAGCTGAAGACAATCTCCTGCTCTCTCAGCAACGTGCCGAAACGGTTCGTGATTACCTGATTCAACGGGGAGTCGAGGCTGAAAGAGTCGAAGCTTTGGGACTTGGAGAGACGCAACCCCTCGATTCTGAACCCACCGACAAAGCGCGAAGCACGAACCGCCGAGTTGAATTTCACGTCCTGAAGCGGGCTGAAAACTAAAGCTATTCGTGCAGGGGGACTGGATATGATTCGACCCCCAGAAAATACTGGTTCCCAAACGATTCCACTGCCCGGCTCCAGCCCGTGATTTCCAAATAAACGCCGGATACTGAATCCGCAGGTACCAGCACATCTGTGAGACTAAGATCTCCGGATGCATCCGAAGAAGCAGTAGCCAATGCTGTCGTTCCGTCCCCTCCTCCATACACTGCGATCTGCGCTTGAAGGCCCGACCCGAGAGAACCCGCTTGAAGGTGGAAGCTCACGTATTGGCCGCCCACCTCATCGTTCGAAAACGCCACCACATCCTTCTCGTCTGGCTGATTGAGCATCCCTTGCATCGTCCAGTGGCGATACCCAGGATGGGTCGCAGAAGCGGTCATGGTTGCCCAATTGGAAGTCGTGAGGTCATCATTGGGTTCGGATTCTACAGATGGCGAGTCCAGCAACTGTTGCGCCCCAACATACAAAGAGCCTGGCCCGGATGATGGCCTCAGATTTGAGACCGACAGGTACAAACGTTGCCCAGACACCACAGGATACATGATGCCCACATCGTCATACCAAAGCCCTGAACCCGAATAGCGGCAATCTTTCCCCCATGCGATCGGGTTGAACCCTTCGTCATACAGAATGACTTCTGGATCCAAACTGCTCGTCCCCAATGGCCAAAAGGACCAAGTCATCACGCCTGTACTGGGAACTTGAATCGCCCATACATCGACATCTCCGCTCGACTGAAACATCCCCAAAAACTCAGTTTGTTCAGCCGGGTCAACCATACTGGCCCTAAATCCAGCGGTGCCATCCTCGAAACGGGTATTCGCATCTGAAATCGTATCGTTGGGTTCACCATCTTCCGCTTCGATCCGGGTCCCTCTCAGGCGATAGTTGGCATCACTGATGGGTGATTCTGTGGCCGACACTTCAACGAATAATGTTCCAGAATATCGTGCCTGCAGCCATATACCTGGATCATCGCCCCAAGCCCGGTTGGGCATCATTTTGGATGTTCCCTGAGCCCGTCCTTCAGCATCGAACAGACGCAGTTCCAAGTCCACCGTATCGACGGACTCGGCTGCGATGAACAAGATCGTACCCATCACCATTTCAAGTCGATACACATCCACATCGGAATCATGATCGATGGCATCAAAAGCCAGCGGAACTTCCCAGTCCCAGTTGGTAATGTCACTCAATACCGCTGCAGTACTTGCGTCATTTCCAATGGCATCCTCCGGGCCCGGAGCCACACCGGAATCTGGGTCTACCGTGGACGCTGCAGTATCTTCTGGCTCAAGATCTGGCGGACTGGTGTCTGACGATACTGTAGAGCCTCTATCGTTGTCTTCATCAATACCGCCGCTGTTCTGACTCTTGGTCTCAGAACAAGCAAACAGCAGCGGAAAAGACATCAGACAAAAAAATGGGCGCGTCAACATGATGCGCCCATTCTATCAGCCGCGAAGCTCTTTCACTCGGCATACATAGGTTCTATGTACGTACGGGCAGCCAAAATAAAGTAGTTGGAGCCGTAGTACTCGCCCTCCAGTTCTGGTTCCATACACACGGTGACGTAGTCGGTAGCACCCAATTGAAGGTCACGAACTGCCGGGTCTACCAACTGTTCTGCGTATGGGTCATCACTCGCAGTAGCAATCACCTCTCCGTCCGCGTCATAAATCACCAAGCTTGCGTCCAACAAAGAACCAAGGGCGCCAGCCTGTGTGGTGATGGTCAGGTACTTATCTTGTAGACCTCCCGAGACCTCGTCACCGTCCACTTTAAAACAGTCGGAAAGGTCAGTCCCACCAACCATCCCTGCCGCATCGCCAGTGAACAAGTCGGGTGTACTCTCCGACTCACTCATCATGATGTCATTGCTGAGTGGGTAGTCGTTGGGTTCCGCCTCGGGAACCACAGCTTCCTCGCCGTAGCCTGCGTGGAATATCGGGTAAAAGGTTCCGACTCCAGAAGCGCCATTGCTGTTCTCGACCACAACGTAGTACGTCGCACCCAAAGTGACTCGGTACAAGATGCCGAAGTCATAAAACCATGTTCCGTACGCTGAGTAGACTGGGTCGTCGGTTTGAGCCAGCAGGTTCCATTCGTCATCATACAGAGACATCACGGGTTCGATTAAGCCCTGAGCGAACGGCCACATCGAAAATGCGTAGTACATGGTCAGATATTCATCGTCCGGCTCGGAAAACTCAAAGGCCCATACATCGACATCACCACCATCCTGCATCACGCCGTAGAATTCTCCGATCGTGTCAGAAACATAGCTGGAGTAGAAGCCTGGATTCACTTCATCGTCTGCGGCGAGCGCATCAGCCTCTTCCTGTGTGTCGTTATCCTCCAGGTCTTCCACATAAAAAGGAGCGCCTACAAGATCGTATTCCCAACGAGAACCGCCCTGCGCGCCACCTGAAGAATCTGCATAGTCGGAATATTCAAGAATCTCGATGTAGTAGGTCCCATCCACTTCCGCCTGAAAGTACAGGCCTGAATCTGTACCCTGAAGGCGGAATGGCATGTCATCATTCATCGCAATCAACGACTCATCGGGACCATACAATCGCATCACTGTATCGGGTTCACCGGATTCAGCCCCCATGTCTGCGGCCGTAGCCAAAAAGTACTGCTGCCCCATAGCGGCACTCAAGCAATAGAAGTCACGGTCTCCCGCTTCTCCAATGGAATCACGATGAAGCGAATCTCCGTAGGACAAGCCCTCAGGAAACGAAATGGGTAGGCATCCCGCGATGTCTCCACCAGCATCAAGCCCAGCATCGGCATCCGAATCCGCATCTGCATCCGCATCCGCATCCGCATCCGCATCCGCATCTGCATCCGCATCCGCATCCAATGAAAAGCCTTCATCCTCTTCATCGGAAACAGCCTTGTCTTCTGTACAGCCGAAAACCATAAAACAAAGGGACACAATCAAGCTTGTTCTTGATGGCAATGACATCTCCAACCTCCTCACACTTTTGTGTTCAAACCGCAGGTCTGAACATTGAAAAATTCAAGTTTCTCTGTTCAATATCCAAGCTACGGCGACCACTGTCGAT
>PALY01000068.1 GCA_002707085.1 Deltaproteobacteria bacterium | reverse complement strand
CTCTTATTTGCGCTGGGGCCTGAGTTTTCGTGGGCGAGGGGAAGTGAAGTCGATCTACCCATGCCCGCCGACTTGCTTTCATTGTTTCCCGGTTTGGACCAGATGGGAACGACCCTGCGCTTTATGACGGGTGTGGCCTTTGTTTTGGTTGTGGGGCTGGCCTTTTTGGTGGAGAGTATTTCGGTCCACCGGCGCCGTATTTTTGCCAGCATTGTATTGTTGTTGATTGCGGCAGAATGGGTGTTTGGAACGGTTCCATCGGTACCGATGCAAGCCCGCGCATTTCAACCCCCTGCTGGCTTTGACGCGCTACCGGAGACTGGGGCTGTGATGGGTGTTCCGATCAAGAGCAAGGTGCCACCAGAAGCGCATTTGTGGAATGGTCTTGTGATTGAGCGGCCTGTGGTTGGCTACTGCAAAACGTCGATTCTGGACTACCGGGAACGCTATGGAATGGTGAACTATGCGCAGGGGGGCATCCTGCCCAACTCGGCGACGATCGCCAGCGACTTCGAACACATGCACAAAAATGGGATCAGCTATTTGGCCTTTTTGGTGCCATTGCCGGGTGAAGATCAATTCAAGCGTTCGCGCACCCGCATTGAAGCGGTGTTGGGTCCGGCTGATGCGGCTGGAGATGGTGTGATTGGGTATCGAACCTTGCGTCCTGGGGCGTCACCCACCCAAGATTGAGCGAATCTTTGCCTTGAGTTCGTCGCTTGTCCAGAACGGCAGGACTTCTTCGACAAAGCGTTGTTGATCTTCTTCTGATGCATCCATGACCCCGTGGCGGAGATCACGTTTTGTGGCTGCATAGGCATCGGCTGGGTGTTTGGAAAGTTTTGCCAGGCGTTCCGTTGCGCGTTCCGCCGGGTTGTCTGCGACTTCTTGTACCAGCCCCAGTCGAAGGGCTGCGGCGGGGCTGTGCAGTCCACTGCCTAAAATGACTTCATTGATTTTGTCGGATGCGACGGTTGCTCGTACAAAGTGTTGCAGGCCTGGGGGGAATCGGAGTCCGAGAGCCACTTCGTTCAGGCCAATGCGCGCCCGTTCGTTGCTGGTGGACACCACGACGTCACAGCACATTGCCAAAATACATCCGCCGGCGATGGCATGTCCGTTGATGGCGGCTGCGGTGGGGCCTGGGTACAGCCAGACGGCCTTGAAAAAGTTTTCAAGGCGATGAAGGAAGGCCTCCATTCCTGGATGGTCTAGACTGCCGACTTCTTTCAGGTTTAAGCCGGCGGAAAAGGCATCCCCTTCTCCGGTAAAGAGCAGCGGCGCTCCGTTGGCTGATTCCATTTCACTCAAGATGGAGCTGATCATATCGGTCCCAAGCGCATTTTTACCGGGGCCGTGTAGGCAGATCTTGTGCATATTTTTTCCTCCGAACTCTACCTATCCGGTTGTCTTGGGCTTTTGCGAAATCGACAGTTGTGCGATGCTTTCTATAGGAAAGGGAGATTCAGCATGGATATGTTGTTCAACGGGTTGATGACCGTGTTTTGGTATCCGTTTGTAAAGCCTGGGCAGACCTTGGTTGTCGTGATGATCGGCATCTTTGTGTGGCTCGCTATTCGCGATTTTATGCAAACGAGCAACGCGATTAAGCGAAATTTTCCTCTGGCTGGAATGGCTCGGTATGTGTTTGCATCTGCTGGACCCCCGTTGCGGCAGTATCTTTTTGAAAACGACCGCGATGAACGCCCCATCCCGCGCTACATCCGCAACTGGATTTATGCTTCGTCTCAGAACCGGGAAGCGACGGTTCCATTTGGGACACAGTTGGACATTGATCATCCGGGTACAGTGTTGATGCGACACAGCCCTCTGCCCAAAGACCCCAATTACGATTTGCCACGGGTTCGTGTGGGCGGGAATGGGTGCCAAGCCTACGAGGTGTCGGCTTTCAACATATCGGCGATGAGCTTTGGCTCCTTGGGACAGAATGCGATCACGTCGCTGTCGATGGGTGCGAAGCTCGGCCATTTTTATCACAACACAGGCGAGGGAGGCGTCTCGCCATACCACCTGAAGGGTGGAGCGGATCTTGTCTGGCAGTTGGGCACGGCCAAGTTTGGGGCTCGAAATCAGGATGGTAGTTTTGATCCAGAAGCGTTCAAGGATGTTGCAAGCCATGACCAAGTAAAGATGGTGGAGATCAAGCTTTCGCAGGGGGCCAAGCCAGGAAAGGGTGGAATCCTTCCCAAGGAGAAGATCACGCGCGAGATTGCGAAAATTAGAAAAGTTGAAATGGGTGGTGATGTCATCAGTCCGCCGAAACATCGAGAATGGGACACAGCGGAAGGGATGTGTGAGTTCATTGCACAGGTACGAGAGCTAAGTGGCAAGCCCATAGGAATTAAGTTTTGTCTTGGTGACCCGCAGTTTTTAGATGACATATGCAAGGCCTTTGTCTCTACTGGAATTCGGCCTGACTATGTGGGTGTAGATGGCGCAGAAGGTGGTACAGGTGCTGCACCTTTGGCTCATACCAACCTGCTTGGCTACCCAATGCTGGATGCATTGATGATGACCGAAAACAAGCTGATTGAGTATGGGCTTCGGGACCAGATTCGGATTTGTGCTTCGGGCAAGGTCTGGACAGGAGGAGCGCTTGCGGTTGCCTTGGCTGCGGGTGCGGACTGGGCTGCATCTGCACGTGGGTTCATGTTGAGTGTGGGTTGTATTCAGGCCTTGCATTGCAACACCAACTTTTGCCCTGCGGGCGTGGCCACGCAGAAGAAATGGCTACAGCGTGGGCTTGTCCCGAAAGTGAATGGCCCGCGGGTGGCGAACTACCAACATGCAGTGCTTCATGAGTTGGCGGCGATGGTGGCCAGTTGTGGGTACTCGGGACCGCAAGATTTATCGCGTACAGACATCATGAAGGTCGTTGGCTGGCACGATATTCGCCCCATGAGTGAGATCGTTCCGTACCCAGAACAGGGCGCTGCGAAGTAGGTGCTTAGAGAGACTTGTTCAAGGTAAGTTTGAATTCCATGTCCATTTTGGGTTGGACCTTTGAGATGACGATGCTGGGGTCAGGCACGCCATAGTCGGACCAGTTCACGTTTTGTTTTCCAGCCAATCCGAGAGATTCGTTTTCCCAGGTGTATGTGGCTGGAATTTTAATGTCCCGGGTGGTGGAACGAATGGTCAGGCTGCCGTGCAGTTCCACAGCACCCGTGCCTTGTCCTGATTTTAGCCCATCCACATCACCGGTCATGTCACGGACTTCATAGGTCACGGTCGGGTATTTTTCGGATGATAGGCACAGGTCGTACATCCGGCTGTCTCGAACACCAATGCCCGTCTTCAGGCCAGTCGCCTGTACGACAAGCTTGCCGGTGACTTTTTCATTGATGTTGAGTTCGGTGGTGAACTGGGTGGCTTCGATGGGCACAGTGTGCATGGTGGAGTCCATCTCCAGCTTCAGTTGACCATTGCTATTGTCTCCTGTGTATCGATCAGCACTGGCTGATGAAGACAGTGCAAATAAGATGGTAACCAATAAGCTCATCGCAACCTCCGAGTAGGGACGATACCGCAGGGTGTACTCTTATGAAAAGTAACACACAGATGAATAAGAACATGGAAGCACAGCAGCCCTCATATGAATGGTGGAAAAGACCACTTGTGTGGTGTGTGTTGTTGGCTCTTGTGGTGCGTATGGCTTGGTATTCACAGGCCCAGCACCTGCCTTTCTTTTATGCCCATGTTCAAGACTCTGCGCTTTACCATGAGTTTGCGCTGCGGATATTGACGGACGGTGTGTGGCTGTCAGAGCCTTTCAATGTTGCGCCCTTTTATGCTTACTTTTTGGCGGGCGTGTACAGTTTTGTGGGTCCAGACCCTTCCAATGTGTACCTGTTTCAGGTGGCGTTGGGTCTGCTCACGGTGTTGTTGACGGTTCGTCTTGGTGAGCGTGTGTTTGGCTCTTGGGGTGGCTGGACGGGTGGGTTGATGGCTTCGCTGTACCCCATCGCTGTACTGTACGATGTTCGTTTGCTGAGTGTGGGCTGGGGAACTTTTCTCACAATGCTGAGTGCGACGGCGGTTCATCATGCATGGCAGCACGGGCGTGTTCGCCATTGGATATTGGCCGGGCTTGCTTTGGGTGTGGGTGCGATGGCTCGGGGCAACTTGTTGTTGGTGGCCCCGTTTATGGTCGTTGCCGCTGCATGGTCAGGTGCGGGCAGGCGGCGAGTCATATTGCCAATGGCGCTTCTGTTCGGTTTATGGCTGGGGATTTCGCCGTCTACAGTTCACAACCGAGAGGCCTCAGATTCTTTTATTCCGGTGAGTCTTGGTGGCGGCATCAACCTGTACCGGGGCAACAACCCGCACTTTGAGGATGCTGCTGTTCATCCATTTCGTTTGCCTGCAAAACGAGATGGTCTCACGACCAAGTCGAAGCTGATCGCATCCATTGAATCGGGCGAACTCTTGACGGATGTGGAGACGGATCGGTATTGGGTGCGTCGTTCATTGGGCCATTTTACGGATGATCCATTGCGTGGTGTGGGGTTGATTGTCCGGAAGGCCACACAGGTTTTGGGTCCCACAGAGGTGGGCGATCACATGGACTTGTCCACCATGGTGGACCGTTCTCCAGTGCTGCGTTGGGTACCGCCTTTGGTTTTACCGGCATCTGTTCTTGCATTGCTTGGGTTGGTGGTCACGGGTCGCCGCAAGGACGGTGGGCTGGCATTGTTTGTGGTGGGTGGTGTTCTCAGTGTGGCGCTGTTCTTTGTGGTGAGCCGCTACCGGGTTCCTTTGATGCCACTGGTGGGCATTTATGCTGGCGGCGGTCTGGGCTGGTTTGTTCATCAGTGCCGGTCTCGACAGTGGCGAAAGACGGTTTTGGCGAGTGTGGGCATGGTGTTGGCTGCGGTCAGTCTCTTCTTGCCTCCCACCCATGGGGTGCTGCCATGGAATTGGTTGGCGGGTGCTGCGGTGCCGATGGCTGAATGTGCCGCGGATCAGCACGTGAGACGAGATGAAGCAGTAGAAGCCAGGTTTGAGATAGGCGTTTTCGCATTGGACCATGGCAGGTGGGCGGATGCGGAAGAAGCGATGTGGTCTGTATTGAAAGAAGACGAAGGCCATACGGCTGCGGGCGTGAATCTGGCGTGGTTGTTGCTCAAGAAGGGTGCAGTTGCGCAGTCGGCTGAGGTATCTCGCAAGGTGTTGCGCCAGGACCCGTGTGATGACAAAGGTTGGGCCAACTTGGCGACGGCGCTGCTCCGGTTGCAGCAGTTTGAACCGGCTCGAAGTGCAGCAGAAAAAGCGGTCAAGATCGACCCGTATAACCCTGGTTATACATCGACTTTGGCCGAAACGATGATGGCGCTTGGTCGAAAAGAAGAAGCGGTTCAGTTGTTTGAAACAGCTTTGCGATGGCAGCCTGATTTATGGCAAGCGCAGGCGAGACTGGGACGAATGGCTTTAGAGTCTGGTGATTACTTGCGGGCATCTCAATTGCTTCAGAAGGCGGTCCGATCGCAGCCCGGGCGGCAAGAGTTGGTGGGGATGTTGGGATTGGCGGAGTTGGGCCGTGGTAATCGTGAGGGCGCACAAAATCTATTGCAGGCGGCAGTGAAGAATGGTTTGAATGGGCCGGTGTTGGTGGCCTTGGCTCGTGCGTTGTCGGCACCGACAGCGGTACCCATTGCCACCCCAGCGAAATAGGCGTTCATTATGCGGAATGCTGGCTGGATTCTTTTATTATTGACGGCCCTTTGGGCGATAGACGCTGTGCTGGGGCTTGGTATTTTCTGGGCGCATGATTTGCGACATCATCATGTGCCGTGGCGGGTATGGGCGTCGTCGGAGTGGTTGCAGGGTCGGCCACCTTTATGGAATCCGGACATAGGCAACGGATTTCCTTTGGCTGCAGATGGGCAGACGGGGGCATTTTATTTGCCGACCATGTTGTTGTTTGCCGTTCTTCCCAAGGGCTTGGCAGTCAATGCTGCCATTTTGGGTCATGTGGCGTGGGCAGGCGAGGGGACGCGTCGTTTGATGCATCGTTTGGGTGTGGTTGGTCCGGGAGCAATGCTGGCAGCGATCGCGTTTGCTTTCTCGGGTTTCATGACCACGCACGCTGGGTATCTCGGTATGCAGAACACAGCGGCTTGGTTGCCGTGGTTGGTGTTGTCGATTGTTGGCGGACGATTGGCTTCCATTGGTTTGTGCGCAGCGATGGTGCTTGTGGCGGGTCATCCCCAACTGGCAACCATCATCATGTTTGGGTGTCTTTTTGTGGCCGTGTGGAGAAAGCATTTGCGCATTTTCTTGGCCGCGTCGGTGCTTGCAGGGATGGCTGCAGGGCCACAGATATTTGCCACAGCTGAGTTGGTTCAGAACTCTATGCGACAGGGCGGGGTCACCGCTGGTTTTGCCAGTGTTGGCGTGTTGCCGATTCAGGAGTTGTTGAACGGGGTACTGCCTTCATTTTTTGGAATGGACCGACCCGGAGACATTGCGCAGAGCTATTTTCATCGTGGGGATGGCTATTGGGGAGCGGGGGCGAATCATTGGGACATGGCCTTTTATTTGGGCATTCCCGTGGTGGTGCTTGCGCTGTGTGGGCTTCGCCAAAACCGATTCTGGGCGGCTTTGTCTGTGGGGTCCATTCTGTTGATGGTGGGCTCCCCTTTGTGGGCGCTTTTGCGTCAGTTGCCAGTGTTTGACAGCATGCGATTCCCGGCGCGCTTTAGTGTGTTGCTGACGCTATCGGTCGCTGTGTTGGCTGGGCATGGTTTGCAGCGAGTGATTGCGAAAGAAAACCCGGCACCGTTGGCTCGGATATTGGCTGTATTGTCCGCTTTGGGCTTGGTTGCGATGGCGGTTGCCCAGGCGGTGGTTGGGTCCGTTGAGGGCGAGTTGCGTGCTTTTCTGATGAATCGTTATTCCAGCCGACCTGAGGGGCTGGATGGGGGTCCGTTGGAGTCGTCTTTGTCTGCTTCAGGTGGACTGGGTTTGGGCGAAGCATCCGTTCGTGTTGAGCAGATCATTTCGGGTTTGAAGTCTGCACTGGATCCGTTGTCTGGTCCCAATTTGTTTGCGTTCATCACCTTGTTTTCGGTGGCCATACTGTTGTGGATGCGTGTTCGGAAATCGTTGTCTGCGGGTTTGTTATCGATTGCGTTGATCGGTCTTACGTACAGTGATTTGTGGCATTTTGGCAGTGAATACAATGTGCGGACACCTGCGATGACTGTGGAGCAGGTCCCTGCCGCTGTTGCTCGTTTGGGAACGGAACTTCAGGTGGGTCGTTTGGGTGTGGTGGATAGGCGGCGTCATCCTTCGTTGGATTCGGAGTTGATCAACAGCAATATGGGGCTTCTTTATGGGGTTCGTGATGTGTTGGTCCCCAGTCCTTTGTTGCTTGAGCGAAACGAGGCCCTGCTAAAGAAGGTTGGCTTGGACATTGGAGATCGCGGTTCACACAAGTGGGCCAAGGTGGCCCAGTATCCAGCGCTTGTGAGTTTGATGGGGGTTCGTTGGCTGAGCAGCGAACATCCGACGGACATGGTGGGCTTGAAGCAACACATGTCGACTCCGGTGTTTTTGTATGAAAATCCTTTGGCCATGCCTCCGGCATTTTTGGTTGGCTGTGTTCAAGAGACCGATGACCCGTGGGCTGCACTGGACTCCTTGGACCCGAGAGCATGGGCGATAGTCGAAGAGAGTGTAGGGCTGGAAGAGTGTCGCACGCCNTCGATGTTGGGCAGTGTGAGTCCGACGCTGGTGGAGTCAGATCACATCGTGTTTGAAGTCAATGCGACACAGCCCGCATTGATGGTTCATACCGACACTCATTACCCGGGTTGGTCGGCTTTTATTGATGGTGAGCAGGTGCCATTGGTTCGGGCAAATTGGACTTTTCGTGGGGTTGAAGTACCCCAGGGTCAACACACAGTAGAGCTTCGNTACATGCCGGTATGGTGGAGTTCAGCGGCTCCAATGAGTGTGATTGCGTGGCTTCTTTTGGTGGGAGGCTTCATGTCTCGGAAGCGGGATTCTGAGTCCGTGGGAATCGGTCAAGCAGTGGAAGAATGAAGGGAGTGAGGAGCAAGGGATAGAAAGAGAGCATTCCCCAGCTGAACATCCCGAGCGTCATGGTCACGGCGATCCCCAGGTGCATGAACACGCCGATGATGGCCCATTTGTGTGCGTATCGAGTCAGCAGAAGTACAGACGAAAGTTCAAAGGCAATGGTTCNGAATCCGCCNANCCGAAACAGTTCGGTAAACGATGACCAAAACAGNGGNTCAAGGTTTCCTGCCATGGGGTCTGTGATGATTCGCAGGAGNGGTGGNTCTGCTGTGAGTGATATCCAGCCGGGTTGTTGAATGAGTTTAGCGAGTCCGGCTGCCAGATAGACGACCACCAGCAGAAANCGAATGAAGTCTGCTGGCCAAGCTGGGATCTGCAGCATGGTTTTCGCTTTGGACAGCGAGAAGCGTCNATGTGCATTCGAGAACAGCAGAACGAGGAGTCCTGTACGGATCAGCCGGTCAATTGCTCGATCNCCCGGTGGGTATAGGTGACCCAGTTGTGAGTAGGCCAGGATGCCCAAGAGCAGTGCGGGTTTGAACCANACGCCCACCATGGTCAANGNCATACAAACCANAGTGACGANAAGTGCAATGCCTCCGGCGGATGCACCAAACCAGTCTGTAATGACCAGNTGTGGGTCTTGAATTTGGCTGAGTCCACCTTGGGCGTAGGTAAGAAACACGTCGTCAACGAGTCCGAGTTGAANCACGCGAAGCAGGTCGGCAATGACACAGAGGGGCAGAAGAATTCGCACGAGTGCCAGTGGNCGGGCGTCCATGGTTTTATCGCAGCGGTTCAGCCACCAGTTCCACAACCTCATCATCGCTGGTCCTTCAGTTCCCAGGAGGGCGAAGTCGCTACCATNCGGTGGTGNGTGCGNAGGNTTTTNCCGGGCCTGCGCCCGGTNAATGACCGAATCTCNANCCGTTGTGCATCGGGAAAGTCTTTTCGGGCGTGCGTTACGATGAAGCGCCCTAAACCTATGCGGTTTTTGGCNTTGGATTTTTTGACGAGCGTTTCCGCCATGGGTCGNATGCGTCGGTTTCGGAACACGTCGTCATTCCAGTCGGCATCTGGATCTTGTGTNCGNTATATCAGGGTGTCATCGACGTAAATTTCCATCCGCCGAATGGAGCTGGGGCCGTCTCGATACAGGTGCCAGCTTTGACGGATTCTAAAGATGGGTTGGAAAGNACCCAAGTCTTTGGCGATGGGCTTTCTCCATCGATTGATTTGTCCGGCAGTTGTGGCGAAGTCGGTGGCAAGGTCACCATACTTTTTGCTGAATTTTTCGCGTGCCGGCTTGGAGGACAGAAAGCTTGTGGGCAGAAAATCGAAGCCGGGTGTTCCGATCATTATCAGCACTGCGTAGGCCGCAAATATCAGAATGGCTTTGATAGATCGCATGATTGNAAAACGTCTATCGCGGAACACCCGCTTGTGCGGTTAGCAGGGATGGGTGTCTACTCCAATTACCGTCACTGCTCTTTGTCAGATCCTCAAGTCGCACTTGGGGGAGTTTTTTGGTCATGTGGTGGTCACAGGGGAGTTGTCTGGCTTCACCGCCCACCGATCGGGTCATTGGTACTTTACGATCAAAGACCAAAATGCAGTCCTGAATTGCGCCATGTTTCGTGGCGATAACAGTCGTTGTCGCTTCCAGCCTCGCAGTGGAGACAAGGTTGTACTTACTGGTGGTATAGATGTGTACAGCCCGCAAGGGAAGATGAATTTCATCGTGCGTACAATGACTGAAGATGGTGCGGGGGATCTTCAGAGACGTTTAGAAGAGTTGAAGGCAAAGCTTGCTGCCGAGGGTTTGTTTGACCCTGCGTTGAAGAAAGCATTGCCAGCGTTGCCGGCTACGATTGGGGTCGCCACCAGTCCGACGGGTGCAGCGCTCCACGACATATTGAAAGTGTTGAGTCGTCGTTTCCCAGGTCGGCATGTTTTGCTTTCTCCTTGTCGTGTACAGGGAGATGGTTCTGCAGCGGAGGTTGCGCATGCGATTCGTCGTTTGGAGGCGGATGGTCGTGCCGAGGTGATCATTGCCGGTCGGGGCGGTGGAAGTCCTGAGGACTTGATGGCGTTTAACGACGAGGCGTTGGCCCGCACGATTGCGGCGTGTTCGATTCCTGTGGTGAGTGCTGTTGGGCATGAAGTCGACGTTTCGATTTCTGATTTGGTCGCTGACGTGCGAGCCGCCACTCCTTCTCATGCGGCTGAACTTGTGGTTCCGGAGCGGGACTCTGTTCAAGGCTTTGTGAACGAATTGGAGGAGCGTCTTCGGTTATCGATGATGCATGCCTTGGCTTTGCGCAGGGACAGGCTGGGTGCTGTGGTCCTGCGTGATCCGCGGCGCCGTGTGGAAGAGGGCCGTCTACGTCTGGACGATTTATCGGATCGTTTGTCTTTGGTGACCAAAGGACGCATGCAGAGAGAGCGAGCAAAGCTTGGGCAAGCAGGGGGTCGGTTGGACGCGTTGTCACCGCTGCGCGTGTTGGAGCGAGGCTATTCGGTTGTGACTGCGGGTGAGAAGCTGATTGTGTCTGCGGATACACTAAATGCTGGAGATGATTTCTCAGTGCGCTTTAGTGACGGGAGTGTAGCTGCCAGAGTGGTTCAGGATTCGTTGGAGTAGCAGACACGGGACCCGTTTCCTTCACGGGTGACCGATAGAAACTGGTTGTTTCGGGTGACCCGAAGGTGTTCGGAACGAGCGCCGGTACCTTTGTGGATGGCTTCGACGATTTCAAGGGTGTCGCCGGGTTGCAGGTGAACGAGAACCGACTCTTGTTCTTTGGTGTTGGCCAGCATCAGTTGTGGTGGGGATTGAGAATCGGTTCCTCGAAACAGTTTCACGTTGCGGCCGCCTGGGACGGGATCGTGACCCGGCAGTACCATGCAGAATGGTTTGTCCGATGGCCGTTGTTCGGTGGTGGGTTCAAGAACGGTGCTTCCATCCAGCTTCTTCCATTCGATGGTGCCGTGTCGGTGGGTGTTGCCTTGAACGTCGCTTCGCCATGTTGTGCTGCCTGTGACCAAACTGACATTCTGTGGTGCGATGCCGGTGGTTTGCAGTGCGAGTTCCACGCCCAAACGGTTGGGAATGTCCCAGTTCGGATTGGCGTGTACGGGCAATGCCAGCAGCACGCCCACCATGGCGAATGGTAGCTTCAAAAAGACCTCCATTGGAGGAGATCGGATCGATGATGCCGGCACATTAGGCCTGCTTCGAGATCAGCTCAATGTTTCGTCTGGATCGCCTTCTGGTACCAAGAGAGGGAATCGCATGGTGAAAGTCGAGCCTTTGCCTATGGATGATTGGACTGCAATTTCTCCGCCGTGGGCTTCGACGAGTCGCCGACAGATGGCGAGTCCCAGACCGGTGCCGCTTCGTTTGGTGGTGAAGAACGGAATGAACAGTTTTTCCAGGTTTTCGGGTGCGATGCCGTCACCGGTGTCTCTGACGGTCACGACGAAAGCTGGGTTGCCGCGGTTGGGGGGTGCGGTGAGTGTACTCATGCCTGTACGGATGAGGACTTCTCCTTTGTCTCCGACGGCGTGAAGTGCATTTTGGATCAGGTTCAGCATCATTTGGCCCAGTTTGTCTGGGTCCAGTGTGATGGGGGGGAGTCCGGGTGCGAGTTGTGTAAGAAGGGTGACTTCTTCGGGTACGCCTTCAGCGCGGACCAAGTCGATGGTTCGACGCACCAAAGCATTTGCATCGGATGGGGCCGCATAGACTTGGAAGGGGCGTGCGTAGGTGAGAAACTGACTCACGACGGTATCCAGTCTGTCCGTTTCGTTGACGATGACTTCCAAGAATGCGGGAACTTCTTCGGGTTTGGCTTCCCCTTCTAGGTATTGCGCGGCCCCTTTGATTCCTGCGAGCGGGTTTCTGATTTCGTGGGCGAGGCCTGCGGCCATGGTACCGAGGGCCGCGAGTCGGTTTTGTTCTTTTACTTGTTCAAAGCTGTAGATGTTTTCGATCACCACGGATGCCCGATCCACAGTGCGTGTGAGCCGACGCACTTCATCATTTGAGTAGCCATCCGACCAGCGTTCATCGCGCATATTGAGCCAACCGAGAACCAGATCTCCAGACATGATGGGAACCGTCAGGTCGGCTTGCATGGCATCCATGTTTCTCAACCGGAGTGCGGCTTCATCGTTGCCTTCCAAGCGCCTGTGTACTTGTTGATCGAGTTCTCCACGGACGTATGGGCCTTGACTGAAGCCATCGGTGAATGGTTTTTGGGCAATGGTGCGCATGAGTGGGGTTTCGGCTTGGCCTCGTTCCAGGGTGAGTTCATACAGGCCGTCATCTTGATTCCAGAGGTACAAACTTACCAAGGGCGCTCGGCCGGACCGTTGAAGTCTGCCAACGAACTGGGCGTCCAGGCTTTGGATGGAGATGACCTTCACCATCGACCGGTCAATTTCGCGCAGGGTGAGTTCCAGTCGGCGTCCTTGGCGGTTGAACCATTCACCAGACACGGTTTCGATTCGGTCTTTGAGGGGTTCGTACAGGCCCAGAAAGAGAAGGGTTGCCAGGAAAATCTGGAAGGTGGCGTGGATGGGGTAGTCCGAAAAGCTTCCCACCCAGATGACGCTGACACCATCCATGATCACCAACACAAGGGCCGCACTGGTGAGTGTGAAGATGCGGGCGATGATTTCGTAGAGGTCGAGCAATCGCGTGTGTTCTACGATTTGGTACAGGAAGTAGCAGAACAGGGTGGTCAGTGCGGCGCCTACTGGTGGGATGGCGCCTTGTAGTTCCATGGACCGTGCGACGATGGTGAGGGGGGTCGCAGCGTATGGTTCACCCAGGTTTCGAATCAGGACTTCGATGGAGGACACGAGGACTGCACCGGACATCAGTGCGAGCAGTGTGCCGATGCGGGCGCGATCGACTTCATTTTCGGTTTGTTGGCGGACGACCCATACACGCCAAAGGGTGATGACGAAGCCTCCGAACACGAATGTTGCGAGTCCCATTTCTGCATAGCTGCCACGGGGTGCGTCTCGATAGAACAGCCATTGGATAACGACGTAGGCGATCACAACCAGGGGGGTGATGGCCCAGAGTTTTCTTGCGGAAACGGGTCCTTTTGTTGCGCCACCGCGGAGGAGGCGGTCGAAGAACCACATGCATGCGGCGGGAAGGAACGCACCGGATGCGGCGTGAATATAGTCGAAGACCTCAAAGCCTGGGAGCAGGTAGAGGGTGAAGCTTCCGAAGTACAAGCCGACGATTGAACCGAGAATCATGAATGTGCGTCGGAGCGGATCCCGTTTATCGCCAGTCCAGGCACGAATCGCGAAGGTGCTGCACATCAGCGCTGCGAGCATGTAGATAAGGGTGTTCACGGTTCTAGTTTATCCTCCTTCTGCTTGGCTGTTTGTTCCTTCGCGGGAGATAATCCAATCCTATGTCTCTGTCTCAACTTCCAAGCATGACCAAACTGCTAAAAGATCCTCGTCTTGCAGCCCTTCCGCATGCGCTTGCAAAGCGTGCAGCAAAGCAGGTTGTGGACGAGGCGCGCACGATTGTGTTGGGTGGTGGACCGCTTCCTGACGACTTGCCGGGGCGCGCAGCAGACCGTGCAGCGTTGCTTCAGGTCGGAGCATTGCGCCGTGTGATCAATGCGACGGGCATTGTCATTCACACCAATCTTGGCCGGGCGCCGATGGCGCAAGAGGTGGTGGATGCTGTGGGTGCTGTGGCGGGTGGGTATGCCAATCTAGAGATGGTGTTGTCTACGGGTGGTCGTGGCGGTCGGTTGGCGGGTGTGATTGAACACACCTTGGCGTTGACGGGTGCAGAGGCTGCCATTGCGGTGAACAACAATGCAGCGGCCGTGATGATCTGTTTGACGGCGCTTGCATCGGGCAAGGATGTATTGGTGAGCCGTGGAGAGTTGGTCGAGATTGGTGGTTCTTTTCGGGTTCCTGAAATCGTTGCGGCTGGGGGCGCCCGGCTGGTGGAAGTGGGGACCACGAATCGGACACGGACGGCTGATTTTGCGAATGCGATTACGGATCAGACCGCATTGATTTTGCGTGTGCATCCGGCGAACTTCAAGCAGATTGGATTTATTGAGCGGGCTCCTCGAGAAGAGCTTGTGGCGTTGGGAAGGGAACGGAACATTCCTGTTGTAGAGGACTTAGGTTCAGGTCTGTTGGGGTCGCCGATGTCATTGGCGGGAGAACCGATGCCCAGCGATTCGGATGAACCTGTAGATTCGGTGGTTCGTTCGGGTATGGACTTGGTTTGTTTTTCGGGAGATAAACTGCTTGGGGGGCCGCAGTCTGGGATTGTGGTTGGCCGTGCAGATCTGGTTTCGAAGTTGCGCAAGCACCCCATGTACCGGGCCATGCGCTTGGACAAAATGAGTCTTGTGGCGTTGGAGACAACCCTTCGAATGATTCGTGAGGGTCGGGAGTCTGACATCCCTGTTCGGTCGATGATGGCGCGTACGGTAGAAGATTGTCGCGTGATTGGCGAACAGATTGCAGCGCGTGTACCGGGCGCCACGTTGGAAGAAGACGTGGGCTTCTCTGGTGGTGGGGCTCTGCCGGGTACGGGATTGCGTACAACGGTTGTGGCCATTCGTGGTGGCGATATAGAGGCGTGGGCGGCCCAACTTCGGCGTGGAGAAACGCCGGTTGTGGCCCGTGTGGCACGGGATGCATTGATTGTTGATCCGCGGACCTTGTTGCCGGGAGACGTCGACCGGCTAATAGATTGTTTGAACGGCGTGATTGGCGCCGACTGAGGCGCACTCCATGGCACAAGGCTTTTACGAAATCCTGGGCGTTGAACACCGGGCAACCACGGAATCCATTCATTCTGCGTACCACGATCGGCTTGCTGAGTTGGTCCGCCGACTTCGCGCGGCACGACGACAGGGTGCGGATGTCACGATTTTAGAGTCACAAGAGCGGGGTTTAAAGGAAGCGATGCAGGTTCTGTCTGATCCGCGTCGCCGGCAACGCTACGATGCGTTTCGCAGGGCGAACCAGGTGGGAATGCCTGACAATGCCGAGTCTTTGTGGGATCACGCCAAGGATGCGTTGGTCGATCCACTGGCGATTTCTGCGCTTGAAGTATTGAAGGGAGCGACGGATTTGAACATTGGGAATCCATTTTCGGTGGCACCACAACCGCGGAAGTGGTCGAACCGGCCTTCCGACGTTGGGAGTTCTCAGCCTGTGGCGGCACCTGTGCCACAGCAAGAACCTGTGGCTGCCCGGGCGCCGATGGCGACAGAGGCATCCGACCCTGCGAATGAAATTACGGAACAGATGGACCGTACTGGTCCAACGCATGGTGGTCCAGTGCCATCACCGGCTCCAGCGCCTGTGGAGGCAGCGCCGGTTGCTGAGCCAGCACCGGCTCCGGCTCCAGCACCACCGGTATTGAACGATGTGGAAACCATCGCCAGTCAATATGGAATGGACGGACGGTTTCTGCGGGCAGTCCGTGAGTTGCGCAAGGTCACTTTGGATGATTTGGCCGAGGAGACTCGGATTTCCCTGCGGTATCTCCATGCGTTGGAGAGCAACGATTTTGCCAGTCTTCCGGCGGCCACTTTTGTACGTGGCTATGTGAAGGAGCTGTCCCGCGCGCTCAAGATTGAAGACGTGGGCATCGTTGAAGGCTATTTGGCGTTGTACAATCAGCAACGTGGCTGACACCGTTCACGAGTTGGTCGTTCCAGAGGACGTGGGACGACTTGATCGATGGCTTTCCGAGGTTCTTGAGATTTCTCGGGGGCGTGCGGTCAAACTGGTCGACGCGGGTTGTGTGTGGGTGAACGGCGAGCATCCATCCAAGGCGTCTCGTCGTATGCGTGGTGGCGAAGCCATCAAGGTGATCATTCCAGAACCGCCGGACACGCGCTTGGTTCATCAGGACATACCGGTTCCGATTTTGTATGAAGACGACCATGTGATTGTGGTCGACAAACCAGCGGGCTTGGTGGTTCATCCTGGAAAGGGCCATTTGGACGGTACTTTGGCCAATGCATTGTTGGATCGGATTGATCCCCACTGTGGGCATCCGGAACGACCGGGCATTGTTCACCGGTTGGATATGGGAACCAGTGGTGTGATGTGTGTTGCAAAAACGCAGGCTGGGTATGATGGGCTGACCAAACAGTTTGCAGCTCACACAGTAGATAGGCGCTATCTCGCTTTATGCTGGGGCTATGCCAAGGAAGACAAGGGTACGATTGATCGGCCGTTGGCGCGGCACCCTGGAGATAGAAAGCGGTTTGCGGTTGTGGAAGGTGGCAAGCGTGCTGTCACTCATTGGTCTGTGGTGAGTCGTGCCAAATTCAAGGTTCCTGGTGGCGATGGCTGGGTGAGCTGGATTCAGTGTCGTTTAGAGACGGGGAGGACGCATCAGGTTCGTGTTCACTTGTCTTCTTTGGGTCATCCGTTGATTGGTGACACGATGTACCATCGGCCGTTGTACAAACCGAGGACTCAGGTTCCCAAAGAGATTCGAGAGGCTGTGAAGCAGGTTGATCATCAGTTGCTTCATGCGCGGATGCTTGGGTTTGCTCATCCTGTGACGGGAGAGCGGATCGAGTATCAGAGTGATCCGCCTGCTGATTACATGGCGGTGTTGGATTCACTGGGTTTGTCTATATAAAAAAAGAACGCCGACTCGATGAGCCGGCGTTCGATGATGCATTCGCGAAGTGCGAATGTTTTGATTTACTCGGTGTCTTCGCAGCCGTCTGTGCAAGCTTCTGGGTCACATTCGTCTTGAGCAATCAAGCCGAAGGACTCTTCAGTTGCAGTGATTTGGTCTACGTAGAGGTTCAAGCAGTAGGCTTGGCCATCTGAAGAGCATTCTGCACAAGCCACACCGAATGTGCCGATGAGGTCACATACAGCTTGTGGGTCTTCTTCTTCCAGAAGTCCACCACCGACCAAAGCGCCAACGATGTCGCGAGCGTCGATTTCGCCGGAGAGGATGGCACCACCGATGTAGGTACCGTCGGCAGCGAAGTCACCACTGATACGGAGCTGGCTGATTTGGATGTCGTATCCGGCAGCAGATAGTGTGGTGTCTTGGGGTCCGATTTGGAAGAAAGGAGCTGCTGAGAAGTCGGCCACTTCAGGGAAGTTGATGCTGGGCTCGCACAGGTCTTGCTCGCCGCCGCCGTCTACAGAGATGGCGCCCATCATTTCAAGGCCGGTGTCTGTGGCGGAAACAACGCCGAGGAGGATGTCTTGCTCAAGGAGTCCGAGAAGCAAGGAACCCACACCAGCGGGCTCTACGAAGCGTGCGCCGTCGAGGCCGACTTTGTATGTACGTCCGTCCAGAGAGGAGAGGTCACCTTCAAGGGCTCCACCCAAGGAAGAGGTCGTGAAACCGACGCTGCTTTCTCCGGCACAGTGTGAAAGGGAAGCCGTGAATTCGTTTGATGTAGCGAATGGTGCGGATGGTGTGAAGGACAGTGTGCTGTCGGTCCATGTGGTTGTTCCAGCCACATCGGTGCCGGTCGCAAGGTCTTTCACGGTCAGTGTCGCGTCTTCATCGATGCCGTCGAATTTGAACTCGACGTCTGCACGGTAGTAGAAGTCTGCTTGGCCATCAGAGCTTGGGTAGGCTGGAGAAACAGCGTTCACGCCGCAAGCTGGAGCGGAACCGTCGAGGTTGCTTCCACCGCCGGTATCTTCATCTTTGTCCCCACAACCTACGAGGGCGAGGCCACTTACCAAAAAAGCTAAACGAAACATTACATTCCTCCTAATCAATATTAATGCGTCTCAAGCGCCCGTTGAACAGGCTGCGTGGAACGCACCGTAAACGCGTGATGAAGGAGTGTCAACGCCGTTGATACGTTCCTGACGCTGTGAGGAATTTTGTTCGCACCTCTACGAGCAGTCCATCAATCAGTCGAGTTTCGTCGTCTGTGAGGTTTCCATGTGTCTTGTTCTTCAACAATGTCAATACGTTGATGGTGTCTTGGGCCAAGACCAGGTTCATCTTTTTCTGGCCTGTATCGGGGTTGTCAATCTCGCCCAGGTGAACCATGGTTGATTGCACCAACGTGATCACGAATTGTGAGAATGTGATCGGAATGTCGTTCGCAGTTGGCTGCTTAAGTGTCATGGATTCTCCGCTTGAGTGTATTTGAAGTGTAATTGAATCCACGGGTTGTGGGGACACGGGTTAGTGCTGTGGGACTCAAGGATGTCATGCTTCGTATTTTAATCATCATCGCGCTGTTTGTGTCTGGTCCTGCCGAGGCAAAAAAGAAGTCTCGGGAACGTTTGACGGTTCAGGAGCAGTACGAGTTGGGCTTGAAGTATATGAAACGTGGGCTGTACGTCAAAGCGATCGAGCAGTTCAATCGGGTTCGGAATTATCACCGAGACGATCCACATTCTTTGAAAGCCGAGCTTGCGATTGGTGATGTCTACTTCAAGAAAGCGGAGTGGGATCAGGCGCGCGCGGCCTATGAGGACTTTTCTCAGATGCATCCTCGGCATCCAGATTTGGACTATGTGGTGTACCGAATTGGTTTGTCGATGTACAAAAAAGCACCGAAGGCTGCGGGTCGTGATCAGACGTGGACCCGGTATGCGATGTCATCTTGGGCGGGTTTTGCGAGTCGGTTTCCGGATTCTGAGTACAAAGATGAAGTGGAAGAAAAGGTTGTGGAGTGTCGCGACCGGATGGCCGCCAAAGAGTTGTGGATTGCTCGTTTTTACAAGCGCCGGGCGGCATGGGTGGCGGTAGAACGTCGTGCTGCAGGCTTGGTGAGCCGGTACCCAGATTCTGAGCATGTGGGGCCGGGCATTGTATTGATAGGCGAGGCGAGTGCCTGGCAGGGCAAGCTTGATGTGGCAGAGAAAGCCGTGAAGCGTCTGGAAGCCGATGACCCGGATGCTGCAGAGAAGCTGAAGAAGAGCATTGAGCAAATCAAAGTCAAGACAGAGCGGGCGGGACGCTAAGCGAACTGTGGTTCGCACCCTGTTTGCGAGGTTGGGGCAGAGGCCTCAAAAGAGAACATAATTTAGGGCGATTAACTCAGTGGGAGAGTGCCACCTTCACACGGTGGAAGTCACTGGTTCAAATCCAGTATCGCCCACCATTTACGCTGGACTTGGCACTGAGGCGGCTGAACAATCAGT
>PALY01000067.1 GCA_002707085.1 Deltaproteobacteria bacterium | reverse complement strand
TTGAATACTTTCTCTCGCAGGCCAGCCTCTGTCATGGAGGGCAAAACCACGCCTTGTTCCCGGGCAAGTTCAATTAATGTCGGAATCCTTAAGGACCCATCGAGGTGAACATGAAGGTCCGTCTTGGGCAGTGCTGTAATCAACTCATCAGTAATCATTTTATCAACCTATACCAACCAAAACGACGTGGCGATAGCAACGGATTTAAGGAATGGATTTGACCCTTTCAAAACACTGGTTAGGCGAGCTTCCAGAAAAGGAGGAGTCAGCCATGATCGAACTACCCGGATCGCTGAGGGACCTTGTAATTGAGCGGGTGGATGAAGAACTCGAAGTCACTGGTGCCGATTCTGCGGACGCTTGGACTGAATGTGTTCTCGCCGGCCTTGAAGCTCTCGCTGAAGAAATGGAAGAGGATATCGGTGAAAACCTGGTATCCAAACTGGAAGAGTCCGGAGAACTTGAACAAAGTTTGTCCAATGAACTCTCCGAAGCCTATGACGCTTTGAGCGACCCATCAGGAGACGAATTGATTCGAATCCTTGAACGACATTGCGAAGTGGCATGGATCAATGAAGATGGCGATGACGAAATCGCCAAGGGCTTTATGGAGGCCGACGGCTATCAGGACGAAGAATTTTAAAAAAGTCTTCCCTGGTAGCCACTCTGTGCCTCTGGATTTCTGGAGTCGCTGAAGCACGTCCATTGATCGAGATTGTGGCAGAAGAACTTGATCGCATCGATTCCGTTCTTCAAAAACAACCGGTTCCACCACACTGGATGGCCATCGAAGTGGTGGACGTACACCGCTTTTCCCTTGAAGCCGCAAATGGTGCAACAACACAACCCCACCTCGGTCACGAAAGGCTTGCAGACATCGATATTCGTGTAGGCTCCCCCCAGCTCGACAACACCCATAAAATCCGAGATGCTGGGTGGTTCGACTCCGATGAGCGTACCCTCCTGCCTTTACCCCTGACTGAAAGCTCGGAGCCTGCCATCAAGCAAGCCATGTGGAGAGCGTTCGATGACGGATACAGATCCGCTGTAAAGCGCCTCATGAAGGTAGAAGCCAACCAATCGGTAAAAGTCGCCCAACAAGACTTGTCCGACGATTTTTCTGCCGCACCCATCGCGAAATCCAAACAAACCATTCCCGACTTCAACATTGATGCCACACATTGGCGAACTGTATTGCGTGATGCATCCGCACGTCTTGCAGATGTACCCCACATTGAAGACAGCAATATGGGACTCATGGCTACACTGCGTGTACGAACCATCGTCACAACAGAAGGAACACAACTCCAAGTTCCCAGCACCCTGTTCCGCATTAGCGCTTGGGCCAAAACCACTGCCAAGGATGGAATGGAGCTTTCGATTTCAGAGTATGTGGATGCAAGAGCAACGGATGGTCTGCCATCTGCTGAAGAGTTCGACCAACTCATTGGTGCCATGGTGGAACGATTGGCCGAACTTCGCGCAGCCCCTGTTGTGGAACCTGCCATCGCCCCTGCCATCCTTCGCGGTCGTGCTGCAGCCGTTTTCTTCCATGAGGTACTCGGGCATAGAGTGGAAGGACACCGACAAAAAGANGANGATGAAGGNCAGACATTTACGGACAAAATCGGNGAACCTGTGCTGCCTTCCTTCATCAGTGTCTACGACGATCCAACACTTNCATCCATCGANGGTNTTGATCTCAACGGTAGCTACACCCACGACAACGAAGGGGTGAAAGCCCAACGNGTCACAATTGTAGATCGCGGAACGCTTCGAAATTTCCTCACGAGCCGTTCACCCATCGAAGGCTTTCCTCAGTCAAATGGACATGGCCGTCGAGAGCCTGGAAATGCCGTGGTTTCTCGCCAAGGCAACCTCATCATCGAAGCCCACCAACAACTGACCGAGTCCGCACTTCGTGATCGTTTACTTCGAGAAATCCGTCGTCAGAATAAAGACTACGGATTTATCGTAGACGACATCACGGGAGGATTTACTTTCACCGGCCGNTCCACCCCCAACGCCTTTGCTGTACAGCCTGTCACCGTATGGCGAGTATGGGCCGACGGGAGGCCCGACGAGTTGGTCCGAGGAGTCGACCTGATTGGGACCCCACTTACGACATTCAAACAAATTCTCGCCGCTTCCAACCAACGAGAAGTGTTCAATGGCAGCTGTGGNGCGGAATCAGGATGGGTTCCTGTTTCTGCCACAGCNCCCAGTTTACTGATTGGGGAAATTGAAGTTCAGAGAAGCGAGAAAGAACATGATCGTCCACCATTGCTACCCCCGCCCAGGGTGCAAAAATGATCTCTTTATTGCTCTGCATCGCCACAGCTGTGGCCAGTGATACCGCAGGTCTTGAAGCCGCAGTCGAGGCCGAGATTGCACGTTCCATCCAAGAATTGAAACTTCCCGACCAAGAGGGTCCGTACCACATATCTGTCGATATTTTGGAGGGAGAATACTCCATGACAGAGGCGGAATTGGGAGTGGAGATCATCCACGAAACACGACCGCACCGGACTGCCAGAGTGGATGTTCGNGTCGGAGATTCACAGCTCGACAGTTCAAACTTCAACGGCAGTTTCGGCACAACAGATGGCCTTAATCTTCGAGGNNTNGCNCACGAAAATGTGGATGTGGCCATNCGAAGAGAGCTTTGGCTCGCCATCGATACCGCCTATAAAGGCGCCACCGAAACGTTTGCAGCCAAGAAAGCTGCACGAGAAGGGCAGGACACAGANAGGCCACCAGACCTTGCGAAAGCCCCGGTCATCCATTTGCCTGCCATGCCCGCAAGGAAGCCAGACGAAGCCNNAATGCGCGCCCTGACNAATCAACTGTCAGCGTCCGTAAAGGACCACGCACACCTGGATAACAGTGGTGTTCTCTCCCAAGACTGGCANGGTCGAAGACTGCACATCAATTCTGAAGGAACCCGAGCATGGANACCCACTGGGCGCACAGTTGTCCGGGCTGAAGTCATCGCACGTGCAGAAGATGGCGCACGCTTGCGCAACACGCGAACGTGGGTTGCACAGAACCCCACGGCCCTNCCANCACAAGAAANACTGGGGGANGAACTTCAACAAGCCTCTACATGGCTGAAACAACTTCAGACTGCACCGATTCAAAAAGAATACCTTGGNCCCGTGCTGTTCGAAGGCCAAGCGNCAACGGAACTATTCCGACAACTNCTCCACCAAGAAATCTCNGGTACGCCTCCCGAAGAGATGGCCCCGGATCCTTTGCTCGGAGACTCTGCACCCATCCCATGGGCCAGAATCGGCCGNCGACTTCTGCCNCGNGGATGGACNGTCGTAGACAACCCAACATCNNATCCAAATGCCGCTGGCTATTACACACATGACTTTGATGGCGTTGNAGCAAAGCGTGTGGAAGTCGTGACCGATGGTGTCCTTAAAGATGTCATCATGAGCCGAATCCCGAGAGCAAAACGGTTTGAAAGCACGGGCCATGGACGCTCAATGGGCGCCGATCGCAGGGTCGCAATGCCTGCACAAGTGACCGTCACGCCTCATCGTGGAAAAAGTACAAAAGCCCTGCGTCGAAAAGCCATTCAGTATGCCCGCGAAGCGGACCTTCCATACGTACTGGTGGTGCGCAGAATGACACCCCCAGCGATCAGTGAAGACTTTCAATTCGCAATCCCAGGTGGGGCGCCGCTTGCCGGCCTTACAAGCCCCACAGAAGTCTATCGCCTGTACCCAGACGGCAGAGAGGAGCCGGTTCGAGGGTTGCGCTTTGTGGGTGTAGACCGAAGAGTGCTTCGAGACATCATGGCCAGCGGTAAAGCATCACCCCCCCGAAATCTCTTGGACTCACCGAATGCATCGGGCCGATTTACATTGGGTCATTTGAGTGGACTTCCTGTCATGTGGGCCGCTCCAGAGGTCGTCATTGGGGAGTTGGAGCTGCACGGAACGGGCGGTGGCGAACACCGAGTCATTCCCAAACCCTAAGAAAGCGTATCTTCAAGCTGGGCACCAAGTTCAAGTGTTCGTTGATACGCAGCATCCACCGACTCGGTCAAAACTGCAGAAAAACGTCCTTGCTTGAGAACCTGAAGCGCGCGGGATGTGGTCCCTCCAGGGCTTGTGACCTCATCGATTAACTCTGCAACGTGACCGTCAGACTGTTGCAGCATCTTGGCAGTCCCAACCAGGGTCGCCAAAACCGTCTCTTTGGCGACCGAGCGAGATTCTCCAATATAGGCAGCACCCTCCAGCATGGCCTTCACGAACTGCGCCACAATGGCTGGACCGGTTCCATTTACCGCGGTGGCTTTGTCAACGTGACTTTCATCATCCACACGGATCACACCCCCCATGACACCCAGTATTTGTTCAATGCGATCCACATCCGTATCTGTCGTGTCTGCGGGCGCAGCCCAAACCGTCATCCCTTCTCGAATTCGACACGGTAAATTTGGCATACACCTCGCCACGCGTTTGTGGTCCAGCCCTTGCGATAGAACACGCATGCTGGCACCCGCCACAATGCTCAATACCAATGCTGAGGAAGGAACAGAATCCGTGATTTCAGACAATACTCCGGCCAAAGTTTGAGGCTTTACGCTCAATACAATGACATCCGACGCGGAGACGACTTCACGATTATCCGTCGTCGTGCGGATGCCATAGGCATCCCGAAGTTCTGCACCCCGTGATTCACGGCGATTGCTCGCGAGAATCTGATTGGGGGCCAACAAGCCCTCTTCCAACAAACCGGCAATCATGACTTCTGCCATGACACCACAACCGACAAATCCAAGCGTCCACGACATGGAGGCCTCCATACAGGCATCCTGCGTATCTCAACCAGCAGTCGGCGTCAGCGCTGGATGGTGGTCAATCTGTTGTTTCATCCCCAGTTTCGACGTCATTTTAGGAGATACAGACCAAAACACAGGAACCATACAACACATACTCTTGCCGGTCATGGCATGATGGCTCTACACCAATGATGAACGAACAACAATGGACAGAACAAGGACGTCGCGCGAGGGAAGAGATCCGTTCTCTCTCGTTCATGATCGGTACATGGGTCGGTCACGGTCACTACTATGGCAAAAAGGTGACTGGACACTTGGATGTGAAGGCGATTTTAGATGGCTCATGGATCGAAGCCAACGAAACCATTCTTGAAGAGTCTGATGGTTCCCCCCTCACAGATCGAACCTTCTACAGATTCGACTCGGAAAGTGATGCTTTGCAGGTCATGCAGCTGTTCGAACATGCACACATGAGTACACATACGGTGGAAATGACCACCGATGGATTCCGGTGGATTACCGGTCCAGGCTCACCACAGTTGCACTTCCGAAAAACAAAAGACGGCATCACATATACCATCCAATCGGTGGAAGAAGATGCACCCCGCGTCCAGATGTCCTACATGCGCACATGACAGATTTACTTCGATGCGCCCTGCCAAAGGAGCCGAATCCTCAACTGGCCACCGCATCTCGAAAGCCATGGATTGTAGAGCAGGCATTGCTCGGCCTGAAAGAGGCCCGGCGCATGCCTTCTCATGCCACCCCTCATCTGGCTCGTTGGTTCAGAAAAAATAGAAAACTGGGAAGTCGGGACAGAAAAATCGTCGGTGAAATTATCCATGGAATCATTCGACATGAAGCCCTTTTGTTGCGGGTAGGGGCGAGAAGCCCCACCGAACTGGTCGAACGTTGGGCTGACATGATGGACGGCGATCGTTTTGAATCTACAGCCTCCAGCAGTGCGGCTGAAGACTATGCGACGGCATTGAATGTCCCTGGTGATGTGGCCAGAGAGTGGCTGAACGTACTGGGGGTAGAGGAAGCTGCCGCCTACGCACAGGCGATTTCACACAGACCACCGATGCAGATTCGAGCCAATCTTCTTCGTACCGACCGAGAAACATTGGCCTCAGCACTGTTGGCCGAAAACATCGAAACGGTGGCTGTGGAAGGAGTCGACACTGCATTGACGTTGAAAGGGCGCGCAAACCTCTTGGGAACCAACGCATTCAAGAAGGGTCTGTTTGAAGTCCAAGATGCATCGAGTCAACGATTCTGCAACGCCATACCCATTAAACCCGGTCAACGGGTACTTGATTTATGTGCGGGTGCTGGCGGAAAAAGTCTAGCACTTGCTGCCAGAGGCGCCCGCGTCTCCGCCTATGACATTCGAGACAATGCACTCCAAGAACTGGTTGAACGCGCCACGCGCGCAAAGGCCGCCATCGCAATCGATACACCTGAACCCGCGCCAATTGTTGTTGTCGATGCTCCTTGTTCTGGTTCTGGAAGGCTGAGAAGAAACCCCGCACTCCGGTGGGGACTGACAGATGCCACCCACCTTGAAGCACAACGTGAACTCATAGATGCTGGAGCATCTTTGGTTCAACCTGGCGGGCTTCTGGCCTACGCCACATGTTCCATCCTGATGCGTGAAAATCAACATGCTCCTTCAGGCAATGAATGGACACGGATAGAAGAACAAACTTTGTGGCCCCACAGAGATGAAACAGATGGATTTTTCTGGGCGCTGTGGAGACGCGATTAAATATCGACCGGTAGACCCCGACGAAGCCTTGCTCTTCGAATGATCCCATTGCCGGGCAACGCAATCCAGGCTTGATCCAGAACATCAATCGATTCTTCCGTTGCTCCAACAGAATCAAACACATCCGTTGCAGCAACCAAAACACGAACATCTTCAGAGGCGGTGGAAATGCTCTCTCTGGCTACAGCCAAACCACCATCCAAACCATAGAAGGCATACACCCTAAGCCTACCCACCAGCGCTTGGGTTTGAACAGGAGAAAAGGACAGAGCTCGCTCGTATTCTGCCAATGCTTTCACCGGCTCCCCTGTCCGATACAAGGCGTCCGCAAGCTCTACAGCAGGTTGCCAAGATCGAGGGTGGGTTGCAGCCCGTTCATACGCCAAGGTCAGTTCTTCTGGCACATCAAGCCTTGCGGCCGTCAATGCGCGTTGTAGGACGGGTCCGTAATGTGAAGCCCGATGGGCAGATGACTGCAAATGCGCGCGGTAGGTCACCACGCCTCGGGTCAACACCACTGAACGAAGCTCCTGCAGTTCACCGGCCAAAGAGAATTGAATGACCAATAAAACACCTTCATGACCGGCCACCTCAAGCGGCGTCCGTTCCAAAACTTGGGGTTCATGGCCGGCAGCCGCAATTCGATCAATCAGTTTATCGACCGCTGCAGCATCGCTTAATGGGCGATCTTGCACTGTTCGGGTAACCACCATGGTTGCTTCACCCGTTGGAGAAAACCATCCACGATCGCCTGTAAACGTCCAACCTTCTCTCCAATATGAAGGAACGGGAACGGTCCAACTGCCCTCGCCTCGAGATGTCATGGAAATCAGTGATGGACCCCAAATGCCAAACAAGAAGGACAGACTCAAACCTGCCGCCACAGCCATCCGACGCACACGCCGGTTTCGTTGAGCGTGTTCAGGTGCAATCTCGGGGGTCAGGAGGGTCATCAAAAAAGCACCACCAAGTAGACCACCCAAGTGTCCCCAATTGTCCACATTTTCGGCGCTCAGCCCACTGATCAAAGAAAACCCCAAGTATGGCGCAAGGGCCCACCCAAACTTCGCCCGGGCCTGTTTTGGAATGTCATCCCAGTGCTTCCAACCAAACACAACAGCCGCTGCAATCAAACCAAAATCGCCACCGCTCGCCCCCAGGCTGGGTCGTTCTGGTGCCATCCACATCGACAGCACGCCTCCTGTAAAGACACTCCCAAAATAGAGAACCAACAGGTTCAAACGGCCCAATGCACGCTCCAAGTTGTACCCGGTATAGGCGAGAAAGGTCAGATTAAACAGAAGGTGCGTGAAACTGATGTGCAGCAGACCATAGGTCAACAAACGGTACACCTGAGCCTGTTCTAAAACTCCAGGCGCCCAATTGGTAAATGCAGACTGCAAGAAGTCTTCGGCACCCGGTGTCCAACTGGCCAGGTAAATCCGTATCTGAACACCCACTAAAAGTGCGGTAATTAAGGGCACACCGGATGTGGTGAGCTTCCTCCTAAATTCCCTTCGCTTTGGGTCCGCGAGTACCTGATACAACTCCAGTTGGCCTACGGGAACGAAATCATCGCCGGTGACCGCCTCAAAACGGATCGGTAGATCAGGCGGAATCTCCCCATTGCGAATCCGCGCCTCAAAATCGTCGTAGACCATTCTTTGAATGTGTCCACCCCGCTGTAGTTCGATGATCAACCATACTCCCAAGTCATGTCAGGGTCACGATACAGCATGAACGGGCAGGATCGCCCTGGTTCCGATAGGTCGTCGACATGAAAGCTGATGACACATTGCCCAAGATCCTTACCCCCATACCCGGACCTGAGAGCCGCAATTGGGTAGACCGGCTGGCTGAGAGAGAGTGTCCTGCCATCACAGCCAGGCGCGCACGAAGAGCATCTGCGTTGGGGGCTGTAGATGACGACCCCATCGTTTGGGCCGAAGCTATGGGGTCCAATGTCATCGATGTAGACGGAAACCGGTACATCGATCTGACCGCAGGTTTCGGTGTTGCAAGTGTCGGTCACCGCAATCCAAAAGTCATCGCTGCCGGCCAAGAACAGATGAATACTCTTGTTCATGTCATGGGCGATGCATACCCTGACACCGGACGAATTCGTTTGCTTGAAATGCTCGCCAAAAAAACAGGGTTGGCGCGCGCAATTCTCGGAAGCAGTGGATCAGATGGAGTAGAAGCGGCACTAAAAACTGGCCGTATCATGAGCGGCAGACCTCAAGTTTTGGCCTTTACCGGCGCCTACCATGGACTCAGCTACGGGGCATTGCCCGTGACGGGCTATCATGGAGACGCCTTTCGGGGTCCATTCCAAGCCCAACTCGGCGATCATGTAGTCCGGGCTGAATTTGGGGGTCAAATACCCGATTTATCCACCATAGGAACGGTGCTGGTGGAACCCATACAAGGGCGTGGCGGCATCCGCGTTCCGCCCGCTGGATGGCTACAAGAGCTGGCGGACAAAACCCGTGCAGCCGGAGCTGTATTGGTTTTTGATGAGGTCTATACAGGGTTTGGACGCACCGGGAATTGGTTCGCATTTCAAGATGAAAATGTCCGTCCGGACATCTTGGTGTTGGGCAAAGGCATGGCGGGCGGATTTCCAATCTCTGCCTGCATTGGAACTGCCGAAGCCATGGATGCGTGGGGGGCTTCAACAGGAGAGGCACTCCATACGCAAACCTTTCTCGGAAACCCCGTTGGCTGCGCAATGGCCTTGGCATGCATTCAAGAGCTGGAACATGTCATTCCATCATCGGTGGATACTGGACGTTGGTTGATGGACGAACTGGTGAGTCGAGGCCTCACGGTAAGAGGACGGGGAATGATGCTCGGAATCGAAATGCAAAATACGCTCGCCGTTAGTCGAGCCTTGTTGCGTCGAGGATTTATTGCACTCCCTGCCGGTGAATCTGGGGAAGTCTTGGGAGTCACGCCACCGTTGACGACAACGCAAGCGCAGTTGCAATGCTTTCTTGAGGCACTCGACGCGGAGCGATCATGAAGGAACAAATCCGTGAATTCATTGAACACGGCGGTGACTTCGAAAAGATGGCGCTTGAAGTTTATGATTGGCAACGAAACCACAATGCTCAATATGATCGTTTCTGCGGAGACATCCACGTGCGGTCCTGGCAAGAGATTCCAGCGGTACCCACCACTCTTTTTCGCGACCTCACCCTCACATGTTTTCCCCCCGAGGATGCACAGGTCACGTTTCGTACCAGTGGAACAACAAGCGGACAAAGAGGCTGCGTACGGCTGGTAGATACGGATATTTACAATCTCGCATCTCGGCGCCACGCCGAGGCGTGTTTGGGTCCACTCCCAAGGCATGGTGTGTCATTTACTCCGACAGCTGCGGATAGTTCACTCGGACACATGTGCGCTCAATTCACTCCCGGCATGAGCAACCATTTTTCAGCAGAATCTGGAGTGCGAATCCATGAAGGATGGAACGCCATTCAAGAAGCCTCCGCCAAAGGAAAGCCCCTCTTTATCCCAGGCACTGCATTCGCTTTGGCGGACTTGATAAACGGTTCGGATGTTTCATGTGAAGTGCCTCCTGGAAGCATCATCATGGTGACCGGAGGGTTCAAAGGACGAACGCGGTTGGTCACAGATGATGTTTTGTACTCCACACTCGCTCAGCGCCTACGCGGCGCTCAAATCGTCGGCGAGTACGGCATGAGCGAACTGTCGAGCCAACTTTGGGCGGTACCCGCAGGAAGTCCATATCGACCCCCACCATGGATGCGTGTGCAAGCCGTCGATCCTTGGACAGGAGAACCCACAACCAGAGGACTCCTCCGTTTTTATGATTTGGCCAATCATCAGACTGTGATCGCCATCGAAACCCAAGATGTGGGTGTGGTTCATTCCAACGGCGATGTCACTCTAGAGGGCCGTTTGGTGGGCGCTTCACCCCGTGGGTGCAGCCTTTCAGTCGAGGAAGCCAATGGTTGAACAGGTAATTCGGGGCTTGGCGCGGCTCAGGGCGAGAGAGGCGGGACCATTATCTCAGGGACTCAGTCCCGAAAATGCCCAGGCGTGTCTGCATCAGGCGATTCGCCCCCTCAACGTACACAGCATCAATGCAGCCTTACAGGATTCAGGTCCGATCCCTGGATCCATTGCATTTGTCATTGCCTATGGAGTGTTCTCTTCACCCATCGAATGGGTTGCATTGGCTCTTGCGGGTGGAGCGACCGTTCACATCAAAGCACCCTCTCAAGATCCTGCACTCGTTCGTGCTTTGGTTGAAGACATGCAGAAAGAAGGTTTGCCCATCACATGGAGTACGGACAGAGCGATCCCAAAAACCGATGCAGTCGTTGCCTTCGGAGATGATGACTCCATCAAAACCGTAGCCGAATCAACACCGCTTGCTCGCCACGCATTGTATGGACACCGATTCAGTGTAGCTTTTGTGACCGGTTCTCCCGATGATGCGGCGACTGCACTCGCACTCGATGTCTCAAGGTATGACACCCGCGGCTGCATGGCACCAACAGCAGTGTTTACGACAGGCGATCCTGTCGCCCTGGCAGCATCCCTCGCAAAAGCCATGCAGAACGCGGAACATCAATGGCCCAGAGGGACTGTCGATCCTGCACTTGGACCCGAATGGAGAAGACGCTTGGGCCTCGCTCAAGTCTTGGGCATCGTTCACAAAGGCACCAACTGGGCGGTCGTGACACTGCCTTCTCAATATTTTACACCAAGTGCTTTGCCACGAATGGTGATCATTCACCCGGTCCAAGATGCCGCCGAATTTCAGGCCCTCATGGCACAACAAAAGCCATGGTTATCTACCTGCGGTACCGATTCGCCCACCCTCGCAGGGGAAGATTTCCACCGGATCTGTGCCTTGGGCTGGATGCAAGCACCACCATTTCCTCGAAATCATGATGGACGAGCAATGCTATCTGGCCTACAACGCGCATCTGGAGAGATTTGATATGCGAAGCTGGATATTTTTTGCCATGACAATCGTGGGATGTGGAGACAAGTCTTCTGTAGACAGTGGCTCCATTGACGGAAACGAATTGGATGCAGATGCCGATGCAGATGCCGATGCTGACGCCGATGCAGATGCTGACGCCGATGCCGATACCGATGCAGATGCCGATGCCGATGCTGACGCCGATGCTGATGCTGACGCCGATGCAGACGCTGACGCTGACGCAGATTCAGATGCAGACACCGATGCTGACACCGATGCTGACGCCGATGCTGACGCCGATGCTGATGCAGACGCTGACGCAGACGCAGACGCCGATGGTGGCGATCCCGGACCCGGACCCGACTACACTTTTTGTGCGCATCCGTTCGACCCTGTAGACCGTACTGGCTGGACCAAGACCTTCGATGCCACATTCATCGATGGCAGTGCTACATCCGTAGAGTCTCCTTCAGGAAGAATCGTAGAATGGGGTGACGATAGAATCACTGTCTGGGCGCGACATGAAGAACTCATTCAAGACGGCCGCACCATATGGGCAGGAGAAACCTATGTGGGCTGTGGATTAGAAGGTTCGATGGGAATGCACACGTTCGGGTGGGCCCACGACATCAGCTACGACACATATGAACTTGGCTTGGTCGAAATGGTCCACTCAGAACCACGCATGTACCTGAACGAACCGGGTACTGTGGGGACGGATACAACATGGGACTTCAGCTATGACATGTCGTACCCAGCCACCGGAATCCCAGTCACAACCATTCCTGTGAGTGGAACATATACCGACCTGGGCATTGTTTCAGTCACCGTTGCGGGTGTCATGTACGAAGAGGCATGGCACATTCAGTCTGAATACATCATGGCACTCACCGCTTCTGGACTCGGCTTCACACGCGATTATCCAGCGAGTGCTGACTTTTGGTATGTCGAAGGCATGGGGCTCGTGAAAGAGCTGCATACAGACACAGAAACAGAATCCATTATTCTTTCAAGAGAGTTGACGGACATGACGTGGGAAGCAGATGCTGACGCGGATGCGGATGCGGATGCGGATGCGGATGCGGATGCGGATGCGGATGCAGATGCCGATGCAGATGCAGATGCAGATGCCGATGCAGATGCCGATGCCGATACCGATGCAGATGCAGATGCAGATGCCGACGCAGATGCCGATGCCGACGACACCGGCTCAGTCATGAGTTGTGCCGACCTCGACCGGGCCGCTTGTGTTGCGGATGATGCATGTGTCCCGATTACAGGGCTTCCCGTCGATACCGATGGTGCCTGCGTGGACTATGACGCCACCGATATCGCCGAAGGTTGCATCGACATCACCATGTTCTGCGGGGAGGCTCTTTCATACGCCAAACCTGCGGGTGCTGATGAGTCCGATTGCCACATGTTCTCCACAACCTGCGCGCCCGAGGGTTGGGTGCCTTGCACCGACTCGTACAGCGACGAGGCCTGCCCAGATGCGGATGTGGATGCGGACACTGGAGCAACCTCAGACCCCATCGAAGATACGGGCAGTACCGACCCAGAAACGACAGACACAGACGCATCCAGCACAGCAGAGGGTGGAAGCTGACACAAACTGGTGACAGAGGGGTCACATACTCGTCACCACGAAGCCCCCGCCATCGTTGTAAAAAGGACACACCTAAACCCAATAGAGGTGCCCTATGCACATCCGAACACGACTTACTTTACTGACGTTAGCCTTTGCAATCGCTGCATGTTCCGGCGACGAAAAAGCTGGAGATACAGGCTTTGACCTTGATCTTGGTGATGCAGATGCAGATGCAGATGCCGATGCCGATGCCGATGCCGATGCCGATGCCGATGCCGATGCTGACGCAGATGCGGACAACTTGCCTCCATCTGTTGAAATATCGGCTCCCGTCGATGGCGAGGTCTTTGAAAATGGCGACACCATCACATTTATTGCAGCCGTGACCGACGATCTAGATGATCCGGCAACCCTTGAACTCAATTGGAGTTCCGACCTTCAAGGAGACCTAAATGACGACGCAGCGTCCGGTGCAGGTGATGTCAACTTCACCACCGATGCGCTGGAGCCAGGCCGTCATGCTGTTTCTCTGGAAGCGACAGACTCCGCCGGTGAGTCCACGTCAGCCACAGTCATCGTCACCATCGAAGGTGGCTCGGATGATGCCGATGCAGACGCCGATGCCGATGCCGATGCCGATGCCGATGCCGATGCCGATGCCGACACCGATGCCGACACCGATGAAGACGGTGATGGATGGTCCGTTGAAGACGGTGACTGTGATGATGAAGACTACTGGACATACCCTGGTGCAGATGAATGGTGCGACGGGTTGGACAACAACTGTGATGGTGACGTTGACTCCGAATTTTGGGACGCATACGAACCCAACGAGTACATGACAACCGCTGTAGACCTCGGTGAAATTGATGAGGACTGGTTTAGTGGAGACACCGCATCTGTGACCATCAGCAACCTGAACTTGGACAACCCCGTGGATGAAGACTGGTTCATGTGGGATGCAGATGACGACTGGTTCGAAGATCCAGACATTGCCGTTATCTTGGAAGGCAGCGATTACACCTACTATTTTGTCGAGGTATACGCCGTAGAGTGGGACGCATCTCACCCCATCGCAACTGCGTACGGGTACGGCGGCATCCACATCGTCGAAGACGACTTTGAAGTGGATGGCGAAGGCTGGTGGTGGGAAGATGACTGGGACACTTGGTACGTCCGGGTGTACACCGACGCAGGTGAATGGGACGAAATCACCTGTGAAGAAGGTCTCTACGACTTGACCATCGAATCCTGATTTTCTCCACATCTTTAAAAGGGCGCGGTACACTGTTTCCGTGCCCTTTTTCTGTTGGATCCTGCTCTCGCTCTTTGCCTGCACCTCGGGCAAATCAGATGGCCGTGACACACCAGACGACACCGGATCAACAGATGTCAGTAACTCGACAGAAGCAGGCGATAGCGGCTCTACAGGGCCGATAGACACAGGCGGACAACGAGACACTGGCGCCGACACGGGCACACCGACCGACACAGACGAGCCGGACACAGAACCACACCCTGATGGACCCGTCATCCTCTCTGTCAGCGCCCAATGGGATGAATACCCAGATTTCGGATCCGTAATCGAGGTCACGATTAACTACAGTGATCCCGATATGGACATGGATGGAGGACGGGTTCTCGGTCATGCTGCGTTTTCAAGCGAAGTCCACGAATTGGACCTCCGTATCGATGGAATTCATGTGCTTCACAACCCCGTTGCAGGTGAACTCTTCTTCGCCATCATCGCCGAAAGAGATGACACCACAACGCTATTGCTCTGGCTTCAAGATCAGGCTGGACACATATCCGAAGCGTCCATCAACCCTGTGGACTAGCATCGTTTCAGCAAGCGTTCTCGGCTGACGTACTGTTGTGCTCATACACTTCTCTAAAAATGGCCTTCAAGAAAGTGGTACCTTCTTCTAGAACAAAACGTTTTGGAGTCATCCACCATGTTGCAGTCACAGACCACATCTCTTTCCTGGGTCACCGCACTCGCTGTAGGGTTCATCGGCTGTACAAGCCCCAAAGAGGATGTGGAAGACTCCGAAAGCGATCGAACCGATGAAATCTTTGAGCGCTCCCATCTTTTGGATGTCCACATTGAAATCAACAACGATGATTGGGATGTCTTGCGATTCCAGGATCGTGGAGATGTGTATCTAAACGATGAATGCGACTGGCCAGAATCGCCCTTTACTTGGTTCTCTGCTGCCATCACCATCGACGGTGAAACCTTCGATAATGTTGGAATCCGAAAGAAAGGTTTTGTGGGTTCCATGGATGAAGAAAAGCCTTCACTCAAACTCAAATTTGATAAATTTGTCGAGGACCAAACCTTCTTAGATTCCGAAAGACTGACATTGAACAATTCCATTCAAGATGAGTCCTATATTCGTCAATGTCTTGCCTATGATCTTTTAACAGCGGCCGGCACACCCGCTCCAAGATGCAACTTCGCTCAAGTGTTCCTGAATGGAGAAAATCTAGGCATATACGTCAATGTCGAAAGCATGAAGAAACAACTGATTGGCCGTCACTTCGACGACAATGACGGATACCTCTATGAAGGAACATTGAGCGACTTCCGAGAAGGGTGGGACGGCACATTTGAACAAAAAACCAATGAAGACGAACCCACTCATCGACCCATCAATGCCATAGCGACTGCACTTGAAGCACCCGATGATGAACTCGTCGAACAGTTGGAAGCGGTTCTAGACATGGACGCATTCCTCACTTTCTGGGCGGTTGAAACCATGACCGCTCACTGGGATGGATACGCGGGAAATACCAACAATTATTATCTGTATGAAGACCCAGAATCAGGATTGACCCACTTCCTTCCTTGGGGAACAGACGGAACATTTGTGGGTCCTTACATGCTGTTTGAAGACAAAGTTGCGCCGCGGTCCATCAATGCGGCTGGATTGCTTGCTCGCCGCATGTATCTGAGTACCGAAGGACAAGAGTTGTACCTCAATCGATTGCAGTCGCTTCTGGACACCCACTGGGATGTCGAAGCTTTTGAACAATCCGTGATCGAAATGGCCAGCGTTATCGGACCTCAAATCTCAGAAGATGAAGAGGACGATGTGCGTGATGCCATGCACGAAACCATCGAATATATCGCCGAACATGGCGAACGAATCCGAGAGGAAATCGACTCGGGTCCTGAAGTATGGGACACACCGCTACGCGGGGACTTTTGCGATGGTTTTGACGACAATCAGGAAAGTGAGTGGGGAGCCTATATTCCCCTCGGCGAAAGCAGCGGTGAGTTCAGCTATTACCGCATTGGAGAAGATGGTTCTGGGTGTGAAATGGAAGCGGACCTTGTTGATCTGGAGTCTATAGAAGACTGTGGAGATGACTGTAGTTTCGCCATGGGTATGACCCTATCGGATCTACGAATCGTAAGCGGAGAAGGATGTACGGCCGAAGAAACGGGCATCGATGGCCGCTTCTTCATCTTCGGTGAAACCACTTCAATCGTCTTTGAGGACGATGAGTATGAGATCCATGGATTGCTGACCTACACCGAAGACCAATGGCTAGAAGTTCCAAATGGCTATTCGCTGACCTTCGACGAAAGAGATTGGTACTTCGGTCAAGAGCTATAGTTCAGCTTTTGTCTGCCAGCAGTTTCTCAAACAAAGCCTCATGTTCTCGAACAGCACGAGGATTATCAAAGAGTACGGCATCGTTTTCCGCTACTCGATCCATGATGGAAGACCGCAAGCTCGGATTCTGACCAAGCCGAATTGCCAAATCTACATATTCTTCTTTGGTTTCGACGATGCAATCGGTCACACCCACGCACCGATACCAAGCAGCAGTATATCGATCTCTCAAAAATGGAGACGGTAGCGTCACAATGGGGGTGCGCATGGCCAACGCTTCCAAGGATGTGTTGCATCCACCGTAGATGATTGGATCGATCAACACATCTGCTGCCGCCAAAGTCGCCAAAAACTGCTGATGAGGAGCGGAAGGCAGCCACACCAGACGATTCACATCAAAGTGAGGACGCATTCGTTCAAACAGAACCGACTTCCATGATGGAACACGTGGAGACGGAAGGACAATATGCCCTGTTGGGTCTCTCCGCAGGATTTCTCCCATGACCGGATCAAAGTCTGGATGAAGCTTGAAGGTCGTCTGAGGACACAAGTAAATCGTCCCTTCAGATGGCATCCCAAGGGCCCGTCGGCTCGGAACAGGTCCATCCAGTACGGGGCGACGATAGGTCACAGTTGGGTCTGTGAGCCGAACCAATGGCTCTGTGTAATGGGCTTGTCCCGTATCGACTTCGGTGTCTTTACCACTGATCCAACAATCCAGAGTGTCGAGTCCGGTGGTCATCGAATGACCCCATGTCACACACTGGACGGGGGCCAATTGTGAATGAGCCAGCAGCCACGTGAACGGGTCCATGCCGATATCGGTGTAATACAGCAAATCACACTGCAAGCCTGCAATGGTCGATTGAGCTTCTGCAATGTTTCGAGAAACAACAACGACCGAATCCGCGCTCGCTGCTATCTCTTGTGCAAACGCATCTTTGGGTTGACCCACAAATACAACCGTCACACGGTAACGCGAGCGATCAAGAAGCCGTATCAACTCTCGATTCAGGCGGCCGATGGTGTGGTTCTTCAAATGCGATGAAACAAAAACCACTTCTACTTTTCGGTCAGCACATCCACCCCAATCAGCAATGTGAGGCGCTGTATGCTGTAAAGACGGGCATGCTTTCCGAATGACCTGAGCAATCAGTTGCTGCAAATCATGGTCATTCTCCCCATGGTAGGCAAGATAGAAAGCCAAATGAGGAATCATCCGAACTGGGTCATCGATTCGAATATTCTCAGCAAGCAAAGATCGAAGTGAACCTTCCATCCGGGTCCGAGTTTCAGCGATCGCTTGTCGAGATCGCATGATGGGGGGCATGGTGAGTGCAGCACGAAGCCTGTATGCATCATCTCCCGAGAGTTCGTAGGCCTGTTGATACGCTGCGAGGGCGCCATCTATGTCGCACAAATCCCGCAGGAGGCCCCCCATGGTCGCATGTACCCCTGGGCTTCGGACAAGCTGGGCAAGCTGTCTCAACGTGTCTACAGCCCCGACAAGGTCTCCCTTCTGGGTCTGCTGCCGGCTTTGCTGGACCAAATCGCTGGGATTCATCGTAGCTGCACTGTATTGCCCCAAACAGCCGCGATCCAGTTTCAGCCCACGATAGGATCGGGCCGTTCGATCTCTTCCGCGATACCCGAGAAGAAAGGACCTTTACGTGACCCGCCCTCTCAACATCTCTGATGCGCACCGATGCATTTTTGTACATGTCCCAAAAGCGGCAGGTACCAGCATCAAAAAAGCCCTCGATATGCCCGGGGGCGGACATCCAACCTGGATGCATTTTGAGAAGAATTTCCCTGAACGCTGGCAGAATTACCGAACTTTTTCTGTGGTTCGAAACCCGTGGGAACGACTGGTGTCCGCTTTCTCATACGCCCAAATGGAAAACAGTCATTGGCACGATGGACACCACGCCAAACACCCCGATTTCGACACACTGAAAGGAAAGAGTTTCTCCGACTGTGTGCAGATGCTTATCCACGAAAGAGATCGCCTCAAGCACGAATCTTGGCACCCACAATTTCCATGGCTGGTAAGCCATGAAAACGGCCAACTGGTATCCAAAGTTCAACAAATCCTGAACTGTTCAAACTTGGAAAAAGACTTCGCCAACTTGTGTGCTTTATGGAATATCGAGTGCGCCCCACTGGGACGCCTCAATCAGTCTTCGCACACCCGCTACCGTGACTACTACGACGACACGACGAAAGCGTTGGCCAGCCAGTTTTACAAAGTAGATATTCAACTGTTCAAGTTCGACTTTTAGAGGACCAACCGAACCCACATACAAGCCGATATCTCCACAGTTGATGGCCAAACAAAGCGTGCCTCATACCCTGTAGAAATTCAGCCTAAGCTACACTGGTCTCGTGGAGGTATCGATGAAGCGCTGGGTGGTACTGATGGTTCTTTGCTCTTGTGGCCAAAAAGAAAAAGACACGGGTGTAGAAGCCGCTGAGATTATCGATCTACCGCTCAGTGAAGACATACTGAGTGAAATATCTGCATCACGAATGAGAGATGCTGTGGACTTTTTGGCAGATGATGCCCTCGGCGGACGCTTGACTGGATCTCCAGGGCATGCGGCTGCCATCGAGTGGATTGTTCAAGAAATGGAAGACATCGGACTGGAGCCGGTGGGCTTAGAAGGAGACTTCGTCTACCCCTATGCAGCAACAGGTCCCTCGGATTGGTACCAACTTGACGCTGACGGGGGCGTATCATTGTCCAATTCAGAAGTGGCCTACGATTTGGTGGGTCGACTGCCAGGCGCCGACCCCACACTGGCCCAGGAACACATTCTCGTCATGGCGCACTACGACCACCTGGGCGTCACCAACGAAGGAGAAATCTACAACGGAGCCTTCGACAATGCTACCGGCGTAGCCGCAGCATTGGAACTGGCACGCGTACTCTCCGCCCAACCACCAGACCGGTCCATTCTGTTTCTACTCACCGACGAAGAAGAGACGGGTCTAGATGGCGCAAGAGCGTGGCTGGAAGATTCAACCATTCCACGAGAACAAATCATTTTTGGACTCAGCATTGACCCGGTCGGAAGACCCGCATTGCCAGACTATTGGCCCATCCTCCTTATTGGTACAGAACGCAGCCCAGAACTCGATGGGATGTGGAGAGACATGGCCAAATGGAGTGGTCTCCCAACCCTGTTTCTCAACAGGGATTTGGTCCCCGTATTCGCCAGTGATCAAGACGAACTGTACAAGGTGGATCCGCCCATTCCGGGCTTTTGGTTTGTAAATCCAGGGTTTAGTTTCTATCACACCGTGAATGACACACCCGACACCATCGATTACCGAATTCTAAAGGAAGACGTTCGTTTTCTTGCAAATGCACTGACAAGCGCAGGTGCAGAAACGCAGGCCTATAGCTTCGAATCTGAACCGGTCTTGGATGGCAGCGATGCAGTCGATGTAAAGCTGCTCCTTGAGGGGCTGCTCACCAGTGAACACCTCACTTTTGACGAACGGGACTATGCAAACTGGGTGATTGGGGAACTCGACAAAGCCATCGAATCCAACGACCTCTCTGTACTTGGAAATTTAGAGGGATTCACAATGGCGGTGGCCTATTTCGTGATGTTCCAACTCGGCGAAGCCCACCCTGGGCCCATTCCACCACCATTTCCGGATGATGAATAATCTTCCATATTCAAAGCACAAAAAAACGGCCCCGAACGGGGCCGTTTCATTGGTCAGTGTCCAGCTACTTTAAGCGCCAGCACTCAACATAGCGGTCAAGTCACTGCGAATACCTGAACAGTCCCGAAGACGAGTCAACGCTTCACGTTCAATCTGACGAACACGCTCACGAGACAAGCTCATCTCTTTACCCACTTCGCTGAGTGTACGGAACTCACCGTCGTCCAAACCATAGCGACGGGTCAACACGAAGCGTTGACGCTCTGTCAGCAATTCATGGAATGCTTCTTCCATGCGGTTCAACTCTTGGGTGTTGATCGCTTCCCGATCTGGCGCTGGCGCGTCATCATCAGAAAGGAACCGGTCCAATGGACGAGGACGAGGGCCGTCGTCTACAGGCTGTTCAAGAGAAATCGTATTTCCTTGACTCAAAAGCAATTCGGCACGTTCTTTGTCGATACCGACCTCTTGAGCAAGATCAGCAGTCGTGTATTCCATACCGACCGACTCAAATCGCTTCATTGCTTTCCGAAGATTCCGTGTTTGCTCCACAGCACAACCAGGGAGACGAACCGGACGACCTGTATGGTCGATGGCACGCGTCATTTGTGCGCGAACCCACCACCGTGCGTATGTCGAGAAACGAATACCGCGGTCAGGGTCGAAACGCTTTGCGGCGCGAAGGAGGCCAATGTAGCCTTCTTGGACCAAATCCTCTTCGTCCATGAAAGGCCCGGCAAGCTTACGCGCTTCACCGTGGGCGATCCGACGACCAGACATGGCCAAGCGCCAGCGAAGGCTTTCTGCAAGGTTCCAAGAACGAGCGGCGACTTGCGCATACTCTTTGAGTTCTGAATCCTTCCGTGCAGCCTTCATCGTTGCTTTGACGGCTTCTTCAAGACGATCAACCGCACCAGCACGGGTACGTTCCGCACGATCCGGGCGACGCATCAGAATCGAGTCGGCCTCGTCAATGCCTGCAACCGCTTCACGAGCGTCTTGTTCAGCTTTACGAATTTCCCGAGCCATTTGCTTTTCTTCTTCGGCGGTCAACCGCTCGGTGAAGAAAGGTTTGGTATCGGTCATTTTAGGGGTACGAAGTTGAGCGAGCGACATAATCACACTCTCCTAGAGCCAGTTGGAGATAATTTTTTCGAAATTGTGAGGTCGATTCCGCGTGGTTCCGTGACTGGTTTTGGATCTTAAAAAGATACCTTGTTTTTTTCCGGTCCCGCTTCTCTCGGCGGTCGGGTTTTCGCGCAATCGAAGGTCGATGTCAAGACAAAATTGTGCCGGGAATGTGACAACTGCCATTTGAGGGCCAAAACAGGCGTTTTTTTGACCTAATTGGGCCAAAAAGTGATCGAAATCGCTACAAACCGACTGCTGAGCGAACTCTGTCAATTGTCGCTCGAGCGACAGTTCTGGCGCGGTTCGAACCGTCTTCCAAGACCGCTCGGATCTCATCTGGATTGGCCTTAAGTTCGTTGTATTTTTCTCGCGGTTCAGCGAGTTGCTCATCCACCACTTCGAACAACGCTTGTTTGGCGTGTCCGTAGCCCAAACCACCCGCTCGGTACTGTTCTGCCAAATCTTGTTGTTGCTCTTCGGTTGCGAACAACTTGTACAAGCCAAAGACGTTGCAGGACTCTGGGTCCTTGGGATCGTCCACACCTTTAGAGTCTGTGACGATGGACATGAATTTCTTACGAAGCTTTTTGGGGGGGAGGAAGATCTCAATCGTATTGCCATACGACTTGGACATTTTCTGCCCATCCAAACCTGGGACTGTGGCAACGTCATCACGAATGAGCGGCTCAGGGACCACGAGGGTCTCGCCGAATAAGTGATTGAAACGTTGGGCCATGTCACGGGTCATCTCCACATGCTGTTTTTGATCTTTACCGACCGGAACCACATGACTATCAAAAGCCAAAATGTCTGCCGCCATAAGAATCGGGTACGTATAGAGACCGACATTTACATCGAGTCCCTTCGCTACAGCGTCCTTGAACGCGTGAGCTTTATCGGTCATTCCCTTGCTGGTGATACAAGAGAGGATCCAGGCCAACTCTGTGACCTCCGGAACATCGTGCTGCGACCATATTACGGATCGGGAAGGGTCTAAGCCCAGGGCCAGCCAATTGGCCGCCACATCAAGCGTTTGGTCACGCAAAAGTGCCGGATCGCGCATGGTGGTCAACGCGTGGTAGCTCGCCACAAAAAAGAAACATTCGCTCTCTTGCTGTCGTGCGAGTGCAGGACGATACATCCCCAACAGGTTGCCAATATGCGGCATTCCTGTGGGCTTGATTCCTGTCAAAGTTCTTTGGGCCATGTGCAATCTCCGAGTCCCTTTCATCGCATGCAGTGGTACCATCGGCAACCTACAGAAGAGGGATTCCCATGCGACCAATGTTTATAGTCCTTATTTCACTGGCCTCCTGCACGAAAGATGTCACCGTTGATTCGGAACCAGAAGATGAGTTTTCATCCAATGCAGACGGTGACGATGAAGGTTGCGAAGAAGACAGTGATTGTTCCGATTGGCAGATTTGTGAGGATTACGACTGCGAAGACGGAGACCGCAACAACGCTTTTGAAGAAGCCCAAACCATTCGACAAGGTGAAGAAGAACGCGTCAGCGACTTCATCAACGTCGCGAATGATGTCGATTATTGGCGATACACATCCGGTGGTGGAGAATTTATTCGAGCCGCAATTGACCCACATGATGTCGCTCCGGAAGGAAGCCCCCAAGCGGATCTGTTCTTGACCTTGTACGCACCCGACGGCAGTGTTGTGACATCAGCAGATGATTACCCGAACGGAGGCAGTGTCTCTAATTACGACTCTGTCGTTTATGCATACCTATCCATGGCCGGCGATTATGTATTTGAAGTCAAAGATGCGAACCCCATGTTGGGAAATGATCCCTGGGGAGGCTCTTCATACTCATACAGCATGGAGTTGGGTTCTTGGAACCAGTCCACATGGGGTTCGGACAGCACTTTTGAAGAACCATTCCTGTTTGGAAGCGATGGTCCGCTAACAATTCAAGAAAGCACCTGGCATTCGGTCGGCGTCCTTCTCGAAGAGGAAGGAGACATCGACTACGTCGCTATCGACTTTGAATGGAACAATGCTGGCCTTATTTTGGATGGCATTGAAGACCTGTCCGGTTCTGATGCCAACCCCCAAGTGGCCCTGTACACCGCTGACGACATTCTTCTTACCCGCCGTGATCAGGTGGGTCCGAATGGTCCTGCATTCTTTCCTGCAATGACTGAAGGCAGCTACATCATGGAAATTTCGGATGCCGATGGTGGTGGTGGAGCCAACCACTGGTTCATGGTGTTCCTCAATGCAGGCGATGCCGACAGCATGGTGGATGAAGAAACGGAACCCAACGACATCGAAGCCCAAGCAGATGCTTTCGAAATGACGGAAACCGTCAACGGCAGCGATAAACCGTTTTGGTATGGATACATCCAAGGCTGGGTCGATACACCCGGCGACACCGACTGGTTCAGCGTGGGCGCAACCGGTGATGCCTCGGGACTCAATGATGACGATGAAGAAGCACAATGGTTGGTTGTTTGCATGAACAGCGCCCGCTGGGGTTCTACCATTGCACCCAATATCTCCGTAGTCAGCATGGATGGAGATGTACTTGCGGAAGCGGAAGGAGACATCGAGGGAACGCCCAATCTGCGCATTGAAAATGTAGAACTGACTCCGGGGGAATCGGTATACCTGCATGTCGATCCAGGTCCAGACACCATCGGACTCCCCAACGAATGGTACCGAATCAAAACCTACGTCGCGTCCTTTCCGGTCACATCCTATGAAGACGGCGGCTATACCTGCCCATAGCCAAGCCTACTTGGCAATCGCAGCCGCGAGTTTGTCCAGTGCTTCACGATCGGGAGAAGGACTGAGACCCTGCAGAGACTTTCTGGCCTGCCATGTCTCATGAGTGAGCCTTTTCCTCCCTTCTGACATCGCTCCAGAACGCAATACTCTTTCCTTGAGTTCATTGGCCAAATCACCATCAAGCGCGCCATTGCGAAGCTGCATCCACAACTCACCGACACCTTCATCGCGAACTGCACCCAGACTGACCGCAAAGTTCGGACTGCGCTTGTTCAGACGCTCCTCAATGGCGTCAACCAAGGCATCGTCGGACTCATCCATGACCGACATATCGTCCGCCATGTGCCAGGCCGTTCCCGCATGCCGACCAAACCGGCCCAAACCACTCACAATCGAACGATCCCCTCCAGCAATTCGTGCCCCAGAACGACAAGAGAAGTCAAAAACAGCACCCGAGTAGCCTTCTGCCAATTCAGCACACTCTTCAGGAGAAGCAACCCGTCCACGAATAGATTCCGACAACGCGTGTCCTTCCGCAATTTCTCTAAGTGTGTCCAAAATATCGCCCACCAAATCAGGGGTGGGGGCGTGCCTCGACAACTCCAGCGCGCGTAAAGTCAGGTGGTTTGCACCCAACCAACCCACAGCGCCCAACAATTTCCGTGCTGCACGGCGCCGACGGCCTCCGGGTAAACCCAAAGCGCGATCGTGTACAAGAATCGCCAAGTGGAGCAATTCGGCAGCTACGGCAACATGCTCTGCAGCATCATCTTCAGATGGTACCAACTCTCCACCCGTGACATGAGCGCGCGTGGCACGTTCACTCAGTAAAACAAGCAGGGGCCGAACACGGGGAATTCCAGGCGCCAGGAATAAATGTGGATCGAAATCACTGGGGGCGCCTTGCCCCAAAGCGAGATCTTGCAATGCTGATTCCAAGCGATTGAGTCGCTCACGAACTTCAGAACCAAGGACGTCAATGTCCATGCGGGATCCTAAACGGCTTCGTGTACTCATAAGATTTCCGGTCCGAGGCTTAGTAGCCCCCCGTCTGTTTCCACGCTGTGGAGTTCGCCTTGATCATCATCCAAGCACCAATACCGATCATGAGTATTGCGACATACCCGCTTGTGTTGATCGTGAGGTTTGGAAGTGCATCCGCACCCCACCGTGAGATGTTCGCCGACACTTCGCCACCCGGCTGATCAAAGCCATACACGGTTGCAGTAAGAATACCCAAACCGGCACAGATGCCGCCCGAAAGCCAGAAAATTGTCCGCATTATCGTCTCCAGTACGCGCCCATTAGAACACGTGGCAGCCTGACCTAACCTCGACGGCAGCGCATCACAAATCCGGTAGCGCACAGCATACCCCCGGGGTATTGCTGAACGGTCATTCATTTTCCAGGAGGAATCCCATGGGCGAAGCTTACATCATCGACAGTGTCCGTACTCCAGTAGGTCGCCGAAACGGCGCCCTCGCAGGCGTTCGAGCAGACGAACTCGCAGCCATCCCTTTGGCCGAATTGGTAGAGCGTACCGGTGTAGATCCCAATGCGATCGAAGACGTGGTCATGGGGTGTGTCACCCAAGTCCATGAGCAAAGCTTAAACGTTTCTCGCAACGCAGCACTCATTGCCGGATTTCCTGTTGATGTCACAGGAACAACCGTCAATCGCTTGTGTGGCTCTTCTCAACAAGCCCTGAATTTTGCTGCCATGGGTGTAGCTTCGGGTCACCAAGACTTGGTGATCGCAGCCGGTGTGGAAAACATGAGTCGCATCACGATGGGATCAGACATGTTCATGCAAGGTGAAATGGTCACTCCCAGTGAAAAGATGAACTGGAAGTACAACATCATCCCACAAGGTCTTTCTGCAGAGCTGGTTGCGCAGCGGTTTCAATTGTCTCGTGAAGAACTCGATGCATATTCACTTGAAAGCCATGAACGCGCAGCGGCAGCGGATGACGCTGA
>PALY01000066.1 GCA_002707085.1 Deltaproteobacteria bacterium | reverse complement strand
ACGACAGTTTTTCATTTCCTGTTCTTGTGCTTTGTACTTTAGCTTTGGAACCGCGTTCGCGCACGGTCTGAGGGCGCGAAAAGCGCCCTCGCGCGCAAGAGGAGGCTTTATGTCCACCTCGGCTCAGGCTTCCCGACTCCTCAAGCTGGTCAACGGCCAGGGGGTCCCGAAAGGAACCGATACTGCCCTGTTCAAGGCATTTATCCGTTCTGCTGCTCCCCAGATCCGTTCCGCCTTTCTTGTGCGGCACAACGATGTGGAAATTTTTAAGATCCTACTGGGACTGTTTACGGGTTCACAGGTCCGGAAGACTTCTAAACCCCACGTCCAGATCACCACATCCGAATCAGGCATTGTCATCCAAAGTCACATGCCCGACCAGCCCTTTATTGTAGATACTGTTTTGTTGACGCTGAGAATGGAGGAGATCCCCTACCAGTCGGGGTTCAACTTGGTTTTGGGAATGGGTCGAAACAAGAAAGGAGAACTCAAGAGCGTAGATGAGCCGGCAAATGAATTGGAAAGCCTGATTTACGTTGAAACTGAAGGGACTGAAAACATAAAAACCCTTAAAAAGAACCTTGAAAATGGCCTAAAACTGGCCCAAGCAACTGTTGCAGATTTCGGCGCGATTGGAGACTTAATCCGCAGCACATCGAAGTCTTTGATGAAAGAAGCCGATGCCAGTACCTCGGACCAAGATGACCTCCTTGAGGCTGCTGCATTTTGCCGGTGGATGCTTGCAGACAATTTCGTATTCATGGGAGCCATTCACGGCGACACTCGACTGGGAATCGCCAAGCCTTCTTTCCAGAAACTCAACGACATGCAGTCGCTTGAAAATTGGGACGACACACCAGGCTTGGTTCAGATTCGCAAAGCTGAAACAGAATCCATGGTTCACCGGGCCGGACGAAAAGACGAAATCAGAATTCAACGAAAAGATGGATCACCGATTCTCATTCAAGGCCTGTTCACATACCGTGCCGTGACCCAACCCAGCCGTCATGTGCCCATTTTACGACGGACGCTTGCAGAAATACTGGACGACCAGGATTCCAAGCCAACATCGTACCGATACAAAGGCATCGCAAACGTATTCGACTCGCTTCCCACCGAGTTTTTGTTTACGACGCAAGCAGACGAAATCGCGACCATGATCGAGCGGGTCTTAGAGGCTGAACAAGAACAACGGCCGCGTGCATATATCCTCCAAAAGGAAAATGACGGTACGACATTCGTGCTTGCAGCGATGCCCAGTGGACGCTGGTCTGATCAGGTGCGCAGCAACACACAGGCCATCATTGAAGAGGCCACTTCCGCTTCCTATTGTGACCACGGGGTATTCGTGGGTCGCTACGGCATGATGCTGATCCATTACTACCTTACGGGAACGCGGATCCTTAACGATGACGAAGCAAGCGACTTGGCCAATGACATCACCGACATTGCCACGAGTTGGCAAGATCGCGTTCTATCCGCGCTGAACGAAGAGATCCCATGCGATCAAGCCGAAGCGCTGGTGTTCAAATACGGCCATGCCTTTGAAGACATGTACCAACAGATGACCCCGCCGGCACAAACTGCCCGCGATGTTCAACTGCTGGATGCCGTCCTGGAAACTCAGCAAGTGATTGCGGATGTCGTTCAAGACACGCGAGGGCGTGTCAATCTGCGGATTTATCAGCCCCAAAATATTTTACTGAGTGAAATGCTTCCGGTGATCGATAACTTTGGATTGGTTGTCGCCGACCAGTTTGCGGATCCTGTAAATCTGGCAGATGGCAGCCAATGTGGCATCGATACTTTCCGCCTTCAAGGAATGCGAAGCCAAAACGATGCCGCCATCATCGAACATGCCCACGAATTGGTCGAAGCTGTGGAAATGGTCTTCAAAAACAGGATGACCAACGACAGTCTGAACCACTTGCTTCTGGCAGCAAGGCTCCCTTGGATAGCGGTTGATATGATCCGCGCCTATCTGGGGTACGCACGTCAACTGGGCCTTCGGTATACACGAGCAAGAGTGTGCGAAATCATGCTCGCCCAACCAGAACTGGCGACAGCACTATGGCAATACTTCCATGCGCGTTTCGACCCCGAACTCTCCGGTGATCGACAAAAAGCGATGGCCGAGGCCAAGGAGAAATTTGAGGAACGGCTGCGGACTGTCAGAGCCAGAGATCAGGACGTCACCTTTCGCACAGTCTTCAATCTGATCGAGTCCACACTCCGAACAAACCTCTATCGAACAGACAAACTTGATCACTATTTGAGCTTTAAAATCGACTGCGCCAAGGTCTGGCAAATGCCGGAACCTCGCATGAGCTACGAAGTCTACGTGCACCACCCAGAAATGGAAGGCGTACACCTCCGCGGCGGAAAGATCGCACGCGGCGGCATCCGTTGGTCGGACCGAGAAGACTACCGGGTCGAGATTCTTGGTTTGGTGACAACCCAAATGGTGAAGAATGTTCTCATCGTACCCGAGGGTGCGAAAGGTGGGTTCTTCCTCAAAAAGACCTATTCTGACCACCAAACACGACGGGCTGAAGCAGACAGACTCTACACCTTTTTGATTCGGGGCCTGCTGGATACAACAGACAATATCGTCGACGGAAAGGTTGTACATCCACCGAATGTCGTTCGTCATGATGGACCCGACACCTACATGGTGGTTGCAGCGGACAAGGGCACAGCCCACCTGTCGGACACCGCCAATGGTGTGGCACAGTCCTATGGTTTTTGGCTGGGGGACGCTTTCGCAAGTGGTGGATCCAATGGGTACGACCACAAAAAGGTCGGAATCACCGCTCGAGGTGCCTGGAAGACCTGCCAGCGACACTTCGCAGAAATGGGCCTGAACCCGTACAAAGAGGAGTTCACATGCGTGGGTATCGGAGATACCGCCGGTGATGTCTTCGGCAACGGAGTCATCGAGTCAAAGCACATGAGACTGTTGGCTGCGTTCAACCACAAACATGTTTTTATTGACCCGAACCCCGACGCCTCCACCTCGTACAAAGAGCGACTTCGCCTGTTCAAAGAAGTACAAGGGTGGGAAGGCTACAATGAAGACCTGATTAGCAAGGGCGGTGGAATCTTTAGCCGTCAAGCCAAGTCCATTAAACTGTCCCCAGAGATCAAAGACCTACTCGGCGTCATGAGCGATGAACTTGCCGTCGACGCAGTCATTCGTTTGATCCTTCGAATCCCATGTGATCTTTTGTGGAACGGCGGAATCGGAACCTATGTGAAATCTTCCGATGAAACCCATCAAGATGTAGGTGATGCCACCAACGATGGCCTTCGAATCAACGCCAATGAACTCCGGTGCAAAATCATCGGCGAAGGTGGAAACCTGGGACTGACACAGGCGGGCCGAATCGAGTACGCCATGAAGGGTGGACGCGCGAACACCGATGCCATCGACAACTCCGGCGGCGTCGATATGTCGGACCATGAAGTCAATCTCAAGATCCTGCTGACAAAGGTACTGGAAGACGGAAAACTCACCACTGAAAAGCGCAACATTCTGTTGGAAAAACTNACTGAAACCGTTGCTGANCTGGTACTGGACAACTCAGACACNCACGCCAATCAATTGAGTCTCGACCAGATCCGTTCTGCTCGAGATCCTCTGTTTTTCAGCCGGGCAATGGACTGGGCCTGCAACCGCTCAAACACCACTCGAGCCGCATTAAATCTGCCCAACAACGATGATTTGGCTCGCAGAGCCCAGCTTCGCCAAGGGCTGACCCGTCCGGAACTTGCTGTGTTGGCGGCCCACACGAAGATCCACATCTTCAACGAACTGTTGGAAGCCGATACAGCAGAAATACCGAAATTCGACGAACGTGTTCAGACGTATTTCCCTGCTGAAATTCGGAAAAAATACAGTTCCTACATTTCCGACCACATGTTGCATCAATCCATTGGTATGACTGTACTAATCACCGAAATCGTCGGAGATTCAGGACTGTTGTTCTTCCCAATGTTGCAAGAGTGGACCGGAGCTTCATCTGCAGCCATCGCCCGGGCTTGGCTGCTCGCCATGGACATGGTGAATGCGAACCAAATCCGGTCCGACATCGACAACTGCGATGCAAACTTTGAAGCCAAATACAAGGCATGGATCGAAGTGCAGAATGGTATCGCTGCCATGTGCGCTTTTTCATTGAGCGCCGGGGAGTCAGGGCTGGTCGGAGACCCTGTGGACACCATTCAAGAGGTCCTAAAACAACTCCCGCGAGTTCGAGGAGCGGCACACCAGGAGCAGCTCCAAAAAATGGCTTCACAACACACAGATCGTGGCATTCCAGCGAATATCGCTCAGAAGATTGCTGCACTAACGAAACTCACCATTGCCCGTGAAATCGCACTGATTCACAACCCAAATGACCGCGTGAACCACACCATCATCCGCTACATCTCAGTGGGAGAAGCAACCGGAATCTTACCCGCACTCCGCGCCATGCGGATTCAACAGACCTCCGGCCCTTGGGACCAAGTAGCACTGGCGATCATGCGGAACCGCTTCTTCTTGCTGATGCGTCAACTGTACCAAGCAATTCTACTGGGACCAGAGGTTCGATTGGGCGTGAATCGGATTAAGCGACGCTTGATACGGAAAGGACCATTGGGGCAGCTTGCTAAAGAAATGGAGACACTCCTTGGCGCCCAGCCCGACACAGCCATGTTGCTCGTCGCTGAAGAGCGAATCCGTACTTCTCTGGCCTCTGGTTTGGGTTCTGTAGATGTCACAAATGGCAAATCAAAAGTGACACGAACAAAGAGTCCCTCGACACCCAAGACCAAAGGTGCATCTGCCTCGCCTGCCAACGCAAAGTGACGCGCTGGATATTCCTCCGACACGGAGAGAGTCAGGCGAATGCCAATCGGGTATTCTCTGGACACCACGATGTGGCGCTAACAAACCGGGGCCGAGAGCAGGCACGCGTTGCCGGGACCACCTTGAGCCATATTCTCCAATCCAGTTCTCTTCAGCGCGCTTTCTCTTCCGATCTACAACGAGCAAGAGTGACTGCAGAGCTGGCTCTGGAAACACTTTCATCCCCTCTCGCTATAGAAACCACAAGCGCACTGCGGGAACGAAACCTTGGGCAATGGCAAGGTGAATCAATCGACCAGCTAAAGGCGACCGGTGCCAGAGATGTATTGCTAACCTGGCATGGAACAGCGCCTGGTGGAGAGAGTCTTTGCGATGTGGCCATGCGGGCGCTTCCATACTTAATGAATGTGGATGAAGCAGTAGGCCCAATGCTTTTGGTCGGACATGGTGGACTCATCCGCACACTCATCGGACTGATAGACAACGAACCTCTGGAACAAATTGGGTCCATACACATCCACAATGCAGAACCCATCGTCAGAGACGTAGAAAGTGGACTGTGGGGCCGTATACAGACACGAATCACTGGTTAGATGGTCCCAATGGAAGACTTAATTCTGGCCAGCGGATCGCCACGCCGACGTCAACTTCTGACACTAGCAGGGTTTGGCATCGCCGATATTCGACCACCCAACATTCCTGAGTGTCGCTCTCCAAAAGAGTCCCCGCTTGCCTATGCAAGGAGACTCAGTCGCGAAAAGTCCAATGCCGTGGACGCAAGGTCCGCATGGATTCTTGCTGCCGATACCATTGTGCATCGTGGAGATGAACTGTTTGAAAAGCCCACGGATGACCACAATGCTGCAAAAATGTTGAAGGCATTGAGTGGTGAATGGCACAAAGTCACCACAGCATGGTGTCTGCGGTGGTCAGGTCCAGGTAGCAGCAACTGTGGCAGAAAAGTGATTCACGGTCACCGCACATCACGGGTACGCTTCCGACCGCTCACAAAGGTTGAGATTCTTCGCTACATTGCCACCGGTGAAGGCCGAGACAAAGCTGGAGGGTACGCTGTGCAGGGTGATGGGGCCAGTTTGATAGATCGTGTGGTGGGAAGCACCACAAACGTAGTAGGACTACCCCTTGATGCCGTGATCCCCGCCTTGCTTTCGGTGGGACTCGGACGGGAGCAGAAATGAGTATTGCTCAACGCATTGCTGATATCCATTCTGACGTCGCCGCCGCCTGTATTGAAGCAGGTAGAAAACCCCATGAAGTCAGGGTGCTTGGCGCCTGTAAAACCAAACCCGTCGAACTAATTCGAGAAGCATTGAGTGCTGGCCAAACACTGCTTGCAGAGAATCGCGCTCAAGAACTTCGAGACAAAGCTCCCCTGCTGGCTGCATACGATCCTGCTCCCGAGTGGCACTTCATTGGCCGTCTGCAGAAAAACAAAGTGAAATATGTGGTCCCTTGGGCTCAAATTGTCCATACCGTTGACTCTTTTGCACTCGCTGAAGAAATTGCACGACGAACACCGGGTCCCATCGGCGTCTTGATTCAGGTCAACGCCGCTCACGATCCCGCCAAAGCGGGCGTGAGTCCCAATGAAACATTGGCACTATGCAAACAAGTAGAAGCCCTCGACAACATCACTGTTCGAGGCCTGATGACCATCCCACCCATGACGGAAGATCCTGAGTCATGTGCGCCCTTCTTCGCTGAAGTCACACATCTGGCTCAGATGGGACAAGCTGCAGGATTACAAACAGACATCTTGTCCATGGGCATGAGCCGCGACTACCGTGTAGCGATTCGAGAAGGCAGCACACTCATCCGTGTGGGTACCGCCATCTTTGGTAGTCGAGACTAAGAAAAGGACGATCTACTATCGTTCAAAACCGACGTAATGCCGTTCTTCAAACAAACCGAAATCCCACTCCATCCACGTCGAGTCCGCACTGTGCATGCCTGTGACAGGTTTGTCGATACTGCCCCAATATTGAGTATCGAGGAATACCGTCGCAGTGATTTCGCCATCCTCAGTGACGGTCCCATCGTACACTTCAAAGAGAAATTCTCCTTCGTCACGACCAGATTCCCAGTAGCACCAGCCATCGCCAGACAGGGACGCATCTTCACCCACTGAAAGATCCATCGAACCGAAACACCATTCTCCCCAAGCGTCGGTGTTGATGACGATGTCACCTTCGAAATCTCCCGGATATGGCCAACTCTCGGCTGGATCCGCATCCGCATCCGCATCCGCATCGGCATCTGCATCTGCATCCGCATCCGCATCCGCATCCGCATCCGCATCCGTATCAGAATCACTGTCAGCGTCCGTGTCAGAGTCCGTGTCGGCATCCGCATCCGCATCCGCTGAATCTACAAACCCATCGTCCATACTCAAATCTCCTCCAACCTTGGGAGCAGTCGGACATCCAATCAAAAACGAAACCAATACAATGAGTCGCACAAAGCCTCCAGTGAACATCTATGTTCAGCGCCCACTATATATCCAAGATGGGCCATTGCCTGCAGGAAGGATGCGGTTCGACATTTTTTGTACACATTCGTAGCAAACAAGAAATGGACGAAGAAGAAAACACCGATGGTTTCGGACGCGCCTCCGGAATACAACTCAGACCTCGAGGTGACCATGAGCCAGCCCATTATTGAATGTGTACCCAATTTCTCAGAAGGCCGTGACGCGGCTGTGATCGATGCCATCGCTGATGCCATTCGAAGTGTAGAGGGTGTCTCCCTACTGGACGTCGATCCAGGAGCCGCCACCAACCGTACAGTCATGACCATGGTTGGCTCCCCTTCCGCCGTCCTTGAAGGTGCTTTTCAAGGCATCCGAAAAGCACAAGAACTCATCGACATGAGTTCGCACACAGGAGCGCACCCCCGCATGGGCGCTACAGACGTTTGCCCATTGGTTCCCGTCTCTGGCATCGATATGGATGGATGTGCCGAATTGGCTCGCACCCTGGCTGAGCGCGTAGGCCGTGAGCTTGGCATTCCCATTTATCTTTATGAACACGCCGCATCTCGACCCGAGCGCCAGAACCTCGCAGAAGTTCGTGCCGGTGAGTACGAAGGACTGCCTGGTCGCGTGGGCAATCCGGACTGGACTCCTGACTTCGGGCCCGACACATTCAACGAAAAGAGTGGTGCCACCGCAATTGGCGCCCGTCCCTTCCTGATCGCATACAACATCAACCTCAATACCAGAAACACAAAAAAAGCGATGAAGATCGCTGCCCTGGTCCGTGAGAAAGGAATCTTCCGAAAAGAAAATGGCAAGGTCATACGCGATGCCGACGGCAACGGTATCCGCGATCCTGGCGTATTTAAATGCGTGAAAGGAATCGGTTGGTACATCGAAGAGTACGGACGCTGCCAAGTCTCTTTAAACCTCACAAACTATGAAGTGAGTCCCATGCACGAAGTGTTGGAAGAGACGCGACGAATCGCACTGGAAGAGGGTGTCATCGTCACAGGCTCCGAGCTGGTGGGACTGGTGCCCAAAGCCGCAATGCTGTGGGCCGGCCGTTACTACCTGCTCAAGGAAGACGGAAACCCAGGTGTCAGCGAAACCGAACTGATCGATATCGCCATTTCTTCTCTCGGTCTCCGAGACATTGGTGACTTTGACCCGAAAAGCCGAATCATAGAATCCGCGATTGGTGGTGACGGCCCCTTGGTCTCCATGAGCACAAGAGATTTTGTAGACACTTTGGGTTCATCCGCCCCCGCACCNGGNGGTGGTTCCGTCGCCTCCCTTTGTGGGGCCATGTCCTCCGCTCTCTCCGCTATGGTGGCATCACTCACCCATGGAAAGAGAGGGTATGAAGAGCATTTTCAAACCCATTGCGAGAATGCCGAAGTTGCACAACAACTCAAAGAGTTGTTCCTCTCAGACATCGACAACGACACCGCAGCCTTCAACCAAATCATGGCCGCAATGAAGCTTCCCAAGAAGACGGATGANGACAAAGCTGCGCGTCAAAGTGCAATGGATGCCGCAACCAGACAAGCCATCAACGTACCTTTGGGTGTCTTAGAACGTTCCGTCACAGCCATCGCCTGTGCAGAAATCGCTTCCACTGGAAACAAGAATGCGCGCAGTGATGCCGGAGTTGCCGGACTCACNGCCTGGGCCTGTGCCGAGGGTGCGTACTACAACGTCTACATCAATCTCGATGGATTCAACGACGAAGAATATGCGTCTGAAGTCCGGCAACGGGCCGATGCCGCATTGGAAACCGTCACATCCAGAGCCTTTGCCCTGATTGAATCGGTTCGTGCAGAACTGACCCAGTAAAGACCGGGCCTACTTAGCGCTGAAGTGAAGTGGCCTTGCGCGCAACCGCGGGATCAGCATCGAGCTTGAGCTGTTCAAGTTCAGGCAAAGCACGGGTCTGTTCTGGATCGATATTGCCAAGCGCCCGAAGACTGGCGTGACGAATTCCAGCATCGGTGTCCGTCAATAGTCGCCGGATCCCTGGGTATGCTTCTTTGACTTCAAGCCACCCCAAACTCCGTACAGAGCTGCGACGAATGTCTACGGAATCATCCGACAACAAACGAATCAGTGCTACATCCAAACCAGACGCGTCTTCCTGGTACCCGGACAGGCGTGCCGCCTCTGCTCGAACCAGCGGCGACTCATCTGACAATGCCAACAGCAATACCGAAGAACCTGTCTTCTTGTAGTTGGCGAGCAACGCCACGCGNACNGCCTCTTCTTGCGTCGCGATTTCAGACCACGGCAGTCGATACTCTGCCGTCAATGCATAGGCCAAGGCCACCNGCACATCCAAATCGTCTTTCGCGGATAGTAAGCGGTCCTGAATCAACAACTGAGCATTCGGTTCGGTCCACTGGCTGCCCGGAAAAAAGAGTTTCCCAGCCCGGTTTGGAACGGGCTTCATCGCGTCCACTTTCCCCGCCAAATCTGGATGGGAAGCACGTACCGCGGAAGCATCCACGTTTACCTGTTTAGCAAAATCACCGGCCATGGCCGTTGCGCTAAAAAAGAATGAAAACAACAAAAACATCTTCATGACTATTCGTCCTCACTCAGCAAATGAGCCCCTTCAGTCCACCAGGCTTGTGAAGCCTCTCGCTTCACATTGGAGCCACAATGAACTTCACCCAAGCCCATATGGTACAGGTCCCAGTCGTCCATAAACTGAATGTCGATACCCTCGGGAAAGATGCCCCTGACATACTCAATCATCACATCCGAAGATTGGTCGGCCACCGACTCCCGCAAAAAGGGATCGGCCATAAACAAAACGGGGTTTCCATCTTGCTGAGACACAACCATATTGACCATGCCAGGAATCAGAGAAGCAACCGTTGACCCACATCCCTGCGGCTCCTCAAAAAGCGAAGGCAAGTAAATGATGTCTTCTTCGGTAAGCCCCAATTCAAGAACAAACTTCTCTTTTTCGGAATCGAGGGTCTCTTGCACTTCATCGTTCAATCGACGCAACGCCGTATCGCCAACAATCTCACCCACGCTGTCGATGCTATGGCCCGACCATCCACNGGGTGAATACCGCGGCAAACGAGTGTCTGGGTCCATGGATTCCAGGAGTTCCCATGCACTGTGGGTATCAGCCATCACAAACCGGAAACCTTTGGGAGCAGATGGATCTGGAATGGTCGATGTGTACTCGTCCACATGCCCCACACACAGCCAAGTCGAATCCACCATAAATGGCTTCTGAATCTTCATCTCATCCAAAGCATCACGTGTGCTTTCTTGTGGAGACAAGCGGCCTTTTCCACCGTAGTAAATCCGGCCGTGAGGATACACAACACCGTCCACTGTGACCGGCGGTGACACCTCTAAATTTCCGCCATAATCTTGGGAATTTGCCCGCACTATACCCCAGTTCGTGATCAGCCAATCAGGGCCTTCGTACTGGTCTTCTGGGAAATCATCTAACCCATCTCCAGGGTACCCCTGGCCGTTTCGGTGCGTATCGAAAATCACATCAATGTGGGCGTCTGGCGCTGTATAAAAACCAAACTCAAACTCATCTTGAACCCATGGGTCCTCTTGGTAGCGGCCCGAAGAAATACCGAAAAAGTCATCACCCAAAACGGATTCATATTGGTCAATGAACGCACCATTGCCGTAGAAAGGGTTTCCGCTCAAATCCAAAGCCATTGTTTCTTCAGCAAGTTGCAGGTGATGATTCAAAATCAAAGGAGACGCGGTGAGTTCGACGGTGAAAGACTCGTCTTCATTCGGATCTTTGACGCGGAGACGACCATTATCCAAGGCTTCTTCAAATTCGACACGAAGCGATACGGTGGATTCAGAACCATCCAGTGTGACCTCTTCAATGTCCTCGTCAAGCAAGAGGTCATCTCCTGCATACACGCGAATACCATTCGAACCTGACAACTTGAGTTCTACCGTCCGACCCCGAGTATCCAGTGTTCCCAAGGCAAAGTCGTTGTCGTCATCGGCTGTACCATCTTGTTCCCAATCCGGATCACCATCTTCATCGTCATCATCGACATTGGGTACACCCACCCATCCAGGAAAGGACCCAAGATCGGGATCATCTGCAAAGATGAGACCTTGGGTGATTTCAAGTGTCACAGAATCCCCAGGGTCAATGACTTCTACGCCACTGTCTTCATCAACCGGATCCACGCCACCTGGGCTCCCACCGTCTGGGTCCTCTTTTTCACACCCTTGAATCAGAGCCACGGTCAAGAATGACACCAAGGTCATCGATTGTTTGAAATGCACAGCTACTCCAGCCAAAAAAACCAAAACGAGACCATGGCATGGTGACGTGTAGCCAAAAGAACGTCCAGCAAAAAGCTTCTGACAAAGACAAGAACCCGAACCGTGGGTTCAATCCCTCGGCCTTCGCCACCCATTCCTGATTGCACACAAAGGGTGCAGATTACTGGACCAGCGTACTCAGATTCCCGGCTACATCTTTCTCAAAGTAGGACTTGCAACTCGCTGCGCACATATGAAGCTCATATCCATCGACCTTGATTGTGTTCGCTGCATCACCATCCATCGCCAGGGCGCATCCGGCGCACTTTTGAGCAACCTTGTCTTCGGTACCATCCGCTGCATCAGCAACCTTTAGTGCCTCAACCACTTTTGCAGAAGGTGCAGCGGCGTTCACAGTGGCCTGTTTTTCAACCTGTGGAGTGGCCGCTTTTTCAGCAGAGCCACATGCGATCAACACCAATGGCAATACAAACATTATACTTTTCATAACAGACTCCTAAAACTTGAACGGGGCGGGATGATCGGCCGAAGTGGGGACCACCACACCCGCTGCACGGGCCAGTTCTACCCGACGAACGGCTGCAGCCCCATGCATGATAGCATTTGCAATATCAACCACTTTACGCGCTTCTAAAGGCTCCAGCCAAGTCCCACGAACCCAATCATTAAATAAACCCATCGACGGGCCACACCAGATTTGAAAATCTCGCTTGCGATCTGAGTCACCCATGCGCGCCCATCGACTGGTCATACCCAAATACCATCGGAACGTAAGCGCCATTTTGTGTCGGGGATCTTTTTCAGCCCGCTCGACTTCCGCAGGATCTCGACCTGCCCAGTATTCTCGTGTCCCCTCCCAAACATCCGCAAATGTACGTTTGAAAAAGGTTTTCTCTATTTTCTCTCTATCTTTGGTCGGAATGTCGTCCATCGATGGATAGCGTTTGTACAAATCGTGCAATCGGCTGGCCCGCTGCGCGTACATCGACCCACGGCTCAGCACTTGAACATGGGCGCCCATTTCAAACATATCGGGTGCAGGCCCTGTGGCGACATCCGCCATTCCCGCTTGCGCAATCATCTGCTTTGCCAAGTCACTGGTCCCAGCTTCCACACTCGACTGATTGATGGAACCCGTCAGGAGGTAATCCGCACCCATCGCAAGCGCCCCATAAGCGGAGGCAGGATCTCCCACACCCCCGGCAGCACCCACACGGATGGTGATTCCACGTGCTGAATAGCCCTCTTCTGCCATGACCCTGTCTCGCAAACGCTGCAGGGTTGGCAGCAATACAACCAAAGGCCTTCGGTCCGTGTGCCCACCAGAGTCCGCCTCTGCAGTCACGTCTTCGGCCATCGGCACACTCTTGGCAAGTTCGGCTTGCTCTGCCGTCAACAACCCGTCGGAAACAAGACTCGCCACGATTTTTTCGGGCGGTGGACGCATGAAGGGTTCGGCGACTTCTGCACGACTGACCTTTGCAAACACACGGTTCGGACACACAATCTGTCCAGAAGCAGACGTGTGAATACCCGTCAACCGGTACAACACGATGGCGGGTGTAAGCGTCATGAATGCGCTGGCTGAGACATAGCGGCAACCGTACTTCAAGAACATGTCTACTGTTGCACGTTCAACCTTCGGCTCCACAGGGTTGTGCAGCAGGTTGAAGCCTGCCGGCTTGTCACCCAAAGCTTCCTTGATCCGGATGACATCCTTTTCTGCAGCTTCCAACGGCAGGCCACCCGCCCCATAGAAACCCAACAATCCAGCGTTGCCCATTGCAATCACGATTTCGGCCGAACCGATACCTCCCGCCATCGCTCCTGAAACATAGGCAGCCTGAACATTGTGCGCTGTACGAAAGCTCGCCGCACCCAAGGCCGTAGGGCTGACCGGAGGAATGATGGCCTGCAAAGCCTCGCCTGCACCAAACTGACCATTCCGGAAAACGCCTGAACGGGTCACATAAAGCGGAGTCGAAGTGTCGTGCAGGGCCTGCACAAGGTCGTCGACGCGACTTGAGGCATCAGGCAAAAACAATGGCTCAGTACTTGTGACTGGAGACGGAACCACAGGTGCAGAAGTCTTGGCTGGAGCCGAAGACGAAGCAAGCGGCTTTGCACCCTTTGGTACCGGAATGCTTTCTTCATAGGTCGGACCGTCTGCCCACGTCACACGCATTCGGCCACCTTGGACATCTCTCGTCAATGTAAGGCTTACACCCTGGTCATCTAGCTGCAGCGTCTCTCCTGCAACCAGACCCGCTATCAACGAACCCACACCTTGAGACTCCACCGCTACAACCAAGCCGCCACCCGAGCCTGCTTGCTCAGAAACACGACCATCTACACCGGTAAGGGACGCCTTCAGGGCACCATATACATCCACAACAGAACTGAGCTCAAGCATGCTTCCATCCCCTTGATTGGAAGCCTGCTAACCGACCCTGAGCCTTACTGTGAAACGCTTTGATCAAGGAAACCCACGAACAAAGCCTGCGCATCGCGATCAATTGGTTAGGGGAAATGTCCCTCCTTCTTTTCTCCCCCCGAATTCTCCTTCATGAATACTTCATCTGTACCAGTCGTTGTTCTTGGTGCCACCGGTATGGTGGGTCAAAGAATGATCGCTCTATTGTCGAACCACCCAGTGTTTCACATCGCGGCCGTGGCAGCCTCCGCACGCTCTGCGGGCAAAACATATGCAGAGGCCAGCAACTGGGTTTTGGAAGGGAACTGCCCCGCAGATGTGGGCCAGATGGTGGTAAAAAACTGTGACCCCAAGGAAATGCCTGGCGGTGTCCGGATTGCACTAAGCGCCATGGACCGAGCCGTGGCTGGAGAAATCGAATCCGCATTTGCGGATGCCGGCTATGCAGTCGTGACCAACGCTGCATCTCACCGATTTACTGAAAACGTCCCCCTGATTGTGCCAGAGGTCAACCCAGACCACCTTGCCATGTTGGACAGACAAGGTCCCGGGTGCATTGTCGCCAACCCGAACTGCTGTGCCATTCCGCTCGCTCTAACCCTGGCCCCCCTCCATAAACGATGGGGCGTAGAAGCAGTCTGTGTTTCCACCTTCCAAGCCGTTTCAGGTGCGGGATATCCTGGGGAAAGTGCTTGGGACATGGTGGGGAGTGTTCATCCCCATGCAGGCAACGAAGAAGAAAAGTTGGCCATCGAACCCCTTAAAATATTGGGCAGCATGGATCAGTCTGCGGACTTCCCTATTTCGGCACGCTGTGTCCGCGTTCCCGTTGCAGATGGCCATCTACTGGGTGTGCAAGTCAAACTCAAAGGAAACCCTTCAGCAGCCGAAGTATTGGCTGAATTTGAATCCTGGCAAGGCAATGGACCCGACCTGCGCTCGTGCCCCCGGCCTCCTTTGGCATTCTCTCAACGCCGTGACCGTCCATCGTCACGCCACGATGTCCAAGCCGGAGGTGGCATGACCATCACCATCGGTCGTGTGGAAGACTGCCCTGTGATGGGCGTGAAATACTTCGCACTCGGACACAACACGATTCGTGGCGCTGCTGGCGCTGCAATCGCCAACGCTGAACTCCTGCTTGTACAGGGCCGCGTTCCACACATTTCTTGATCCTCCCTCCCCCCCTCTCGCCACAGAACCATAGATGAGCATGACCCCGGACTCCGGCGACACTGAAGCAGTCGCCCTACATGAAGCCACTCGGCACCGCTACCTGAATTACGCCATGAGCGTGATCACTTCACGTGCACTCCCCGACGTGCGCGATGGACTGAAACCCGTACAACGACGAATCCTGTACGCGATGTACCACAACCTCCGTCTTCTTCCCGATGGAAGGTACCGCAAGAGTGCGGCTGTAGTCGGTGAAGTCATGGCCAAGTATCACCCCCATGGTGACTCCTCGATTTACGAGGCCATGGTTCGGCTCGCACAACCGTTCAGCATGAGGCACATGTTGGTCGACGGCCAAGGAAACTTTGGTTCCATGGATGGCGATGGTGCCGCAGCCATGCGGTACACCGAATGTAAACTGCGCCCTCTCGCCGTAGAACTTCTCGATGAAATCAAGAAGAAAACGGTCGATTTCCGTCCAAACTACGACGGTCAGTTGTTTGAACCCATTGTTCTTCCAGCACAGTTCCCTCAACTGCTCGTCAATGGTTGTGAAGGAATCGCCGTTGGTATGGCGACGCGAATCCCACCACACAATCTGCGCGCCATCATCGATGCATGCATCATGTTGATCGACGACCCGGAGGTATCCATCAAACGGTTGGCCACCAAAGTGAAAGCACCGGACTTTCCAACGGGTGGAATCATTCTCAACGATGCTGCCGAACTTCGTTCCATCTACGAAACAGGCCATGGAGCCGTACGCCTTCAAGGCACATGGACGACGGAAAAACATGGGCGCAAGAACTACATCATCGTCACTTCGATCCCCTACTCGGTAAACAAGTCGACATTGATTGAGAAAATCGGGACGCTCATTGCAGAAAAGAAGGTTCCTCAGTTGGTCGACGTACGCGACGAATCAACCGACGAAGTTCGGATCGTCCTTGAACTGCGAAAATCCCAAGATGCACCCGCTGCCATGGCGTATCTGTTCAAGCGAACACCGCTTCAAACAAACTTCAATGTGAACTTGACCTGTTTGATTCCAGTGGCAGGTTCAGACGTCCCTCAACCCGAACGGACCAACCTACGGAAGATTCTGTGGCAATGGCTCATTTTCCGTCATGCAACAGTGCGACGACGATTTGAGTATGAACTCGAAAAACTTCGAGAAAGAATCCACATCCTGGAAGGCTTTGAGATCGTATTCAACGATCTGGATGAAGCCATCCGGATCATTCGAGCTTCTGAAGGCAAGAGAGACGCTGCAGAACAACTGATGGTTCGATTTGATCTCGATGACATCCAAACCGAAGCCATCTTGGAATTGAAACTCTACAAGATCGCCAAATTGGAAATCTTGACCATCCGGGAAGAACTCGCCGAAAAACGTGCGGAAGCTGCTCGCATTGAAGCCATCTTGGCTTCAGATGCAGAACTATGGAATGTGGTCAAAACGGAAATCACGGAAATCCGCAAACTATACGGAGAACCCCGTCGCACGGAGATAGGCAGCGACCAGCCGGACGTCACCAGCTATTCAGAAGCCGACTACATCGTGGCTGAAAAAACCTACGTCATTGTGACCCGCGACGGATGGATCAAACGACAAGGCAGCTTCACAGACATTGACAAAATCCGTACCCGTGAAGGAGACACAATTGGCTGGATTGGTCGCGCAAGCACCAAAAGCACGATCTCTTTCTTTGGCGATCAAGGGTCAGCATACGTACTTCGAATCGACGACATTCCATCGACCACTGGATACGGTGAACCTGTACAGCGGCATTTCAAATTTGGTGACGGGGAACGTGTTGTCGGCGTGATCTTAAATGACGAACGCTCACTCCCCACCATTCCGACTGAGCTTCAGGTAGAGACAACGGCTGAAGGTGAAGAGGGTGGAGAACCGACACCACCACCACCACACTGTATTGCTGTGACCCGCAAGGGCCGATGCATCCGATTTGCACTCTCCAGCCATAAGGACGTTTCCACCAAGAATGGACGCAGGTACATGAGACCGGCTGGAGACGATGATGCTGTTGTTGCTGTCTATGTCACGGATACAACCGAACAGATGAGTATCGTTTCAGAAAGCACACGGGCTCTGACCTTCCCAGTCCAGCAAGCGAAGTTCATTCGTGGTGCAGGAAAAGGCGTAATTGCCATCAAGCTCCGAGACGGAGACTCTGTTGTTGCATTCGAACTTACCCAAAACAAATTCGAAGGTGCATTGGTCAAGACACCCCAGGGCCGAGAGGAAATCATTCGTCCCAGTAAGTTCGCGGGCAACCGTGCAGCTCGAGGAAGAGAGGTTCTGAAACGCGCCCGCTTTGTTGAGTGGGTCGAACCGATTCTTCGCTACGATCAACTCCACGAAATCACCGACGAAGATGACGACGCGCCCGATGATGATCCTGAAGGCGGAGGTGGCACCAACGAAGAAGGTGACGTTAACCAAGGTACAACGCAGAATACGAGTACCCAGCAAGGCTTACCCCTGCCATTTGGACAAGGAGGTGATGCATGATGGAACAGACCCCTCCCACCAATCCTCCCTCACCAAAGAAGTCCTCTCGCGTGTCATCCGGAAGCTCCTACACCGCCAGCGATATCACAGTCCTTGAGGGACTGGAGCCTGTTCGTAAACGTCCAGGAATGTACATCGGTGGTACCGGCGCTCCCGGGCTCCACCACCTTGTTTGGGAAATCGTCGACAACGCAGTGGATGAAGTCATTAATGGGCACGCCACTACAGTGGGCGTGTCTCTCGGTAAGGACGGACGGACAGTCACCGTCACGGACAACGGACGTGGCATCCCCGTAGATCTCCATCCAAAGCATGGAAAGTCCGCATTGGAGTTGATTCTCACAACGCTTCATGCGGGTGGAAAGTTCGATCAGAACAACTACATCACTTCTGGTGGACTGCACGGTGTTGGCTCCAGTGTCGTGAATGCTCTGAGTTCAGAAATGACCGCAACCATCACCCGTGGTGGAGCAAAATGGGCGCAAACGTATCGGCGTGGAAAGCCCAAAGGACCCGTCGAGAAGATCAGCGAGGCTCGTGGCTCGGGTACCGCCATCCGTTTCACACCAGACACGGAAATCTTCGGTGACTTGGTCTTAGATCCCGAACTCATTTTGGAACACCTTGAAGTTAGCGCCTACCTGAACAAAGGCATGAAAATCATCTTCAAAGATGAGTCTGCCGGCGTGCGCCATGAAATCCAGCATGATGGTGGCGTTCTCGACTTCTTAGAACACACGATTGTCGGGCTGGAACGACGCAAGACCACAGACCAGGTGCTTCATATCGAGCGGAAACAAAACCCCCGTATCGAAGTCGCACTCGCCTGGACCGATGCTCCAAGAGAACAGTTCAAGAGTTTTGTAAATGGAATCCCCACCCGAGATGGCGGGACCCACGAACAAGGTTTGAAGGACGCCGTCGTAAAAGCAGTTCGCAACTACATTGAAACGCATGACATCGCGATTCCACGGGGACTGTCGATCACTGCCGACGACATTCGTGAAGGCGTAATGGCCATCTGTTCATGTTTCTTGGTCGAGCCACAGTTCCAAGGGCAGACCAAAGACAAACTGAACAACCCGGAAGTCCGCGCCCAAATCGATGGGGCGGTTCGACCCATGCTCGAACAATGGCTGCACACGAACAAGTCGACGGCAGACGCCATTTTGATGCGAATCGTCATGTCAGCGAAAGCACGGCAAGCTTCCAGAGCCGCGAATGACCAAGTTCGGCGTAAATCTGCGACCACAAGAAGACTCAACCTTCCCGGTAAACTTGCAGACTGTGCCAACTCAAACCCGGCCGAGTCCGAATTGTTCATTGTCGAGGGAGACAGTGCTGGTGGGTCTGCGAAACAAGGTCGCGATCGACTGACTCAGGCCATCCTGCCTCTCCGAGGAAAGGTCCTGAACGCCGAACAAGCAACACTGAAGAAAGTTCTCGATAACAACGAGTTGTCCGACATCGTACGCGCACTCGGATGTGGAATTGGAAACGACTTCAATGCGGACCGTCTTCGGTACCACAAAGTCATCTTGCTGATGGACGCAGATTCTGATGGACACCACATTGCAACCCTGCTGCTCACGTTCTTCTACCGTTATCTGCCCAAGCTGATCGATGGTGGCTACGTGTTTCTCGCTCAACCACCCTTGTACAAGGTCGAAGCCGGAGGCCGAACCTACTGGGCCAGCGACGAGTCAGAAAAAGACAAGATTCTGGCCAAGCTACCTGCTCGGTACAAGNTAGAAATCAGCCGATTCAAGGGTCTGGGTGAAATGATGCCCAAAACGCTCTACAACACGACCTTGGCTCCCGACAAACGCAGGCTTCTGAAAGTCACCATTCCCGATGGAGACCGATTGGAAACCGAACAGGTAATCAGCGACTTGATGGGCAAAGATCCACAGACGCGCTTCCGCGAGATCACAAGCTGGATGGACCTGGTCGAAGAGCTTGACGTCTAATGAGTGAACGCGGCTGGGTCTGGCTGCACAGATTGATCCCGGCGGTTGCTGCCTGGGTCTGGTTCTGTACGGTTGCCAACCAATCGGCGGTGCAAGTGATGAGTCTCAACAATGTTGAGAACTATGCCCTGGCCGTTTTTTCTCAGCTGTTCTGGGGTTGGTCAGAGAGCGGTTTGTGGGAACAAACAATTCATTTCGGCTACGTCGATTCATGGATGTGGTCGGGACACCGTGTCGGATGGCTCCCTTTCGTCGGATGGCTATACGGGATCAACCCCGACCCACTCTGGCTCTGCAGAATTCAAATTGCTGCCATCGCACTTGGAGCCATTCCAGCCTACGGTTTGGGGCGCATCGTGATTCATTCCACATATGGTGGACTCATTGGCTTGGTTCTGTACTTGGGATTCCCCCCACTCACCGCCATAGCGCTGCAAGACTACCAAGACTTGGCTCTGTCCATTCCATTCCTTTTGGGTGCGATTTGGCAACTCAAAGCGAACAATAAACCTGGGTTTTTACTGTTTTCTCTTGGCGCCTGCATGTGCCGGGAAGAGATCATTCCAATGGTCTTATTGATTGCGCTCGCTGCCAACGGCAGTTGGCGTCAACGGAGTCGATGGGTTGCACTCAGCGGCCTATTGGTCGCACTGTATGGGNCGCTCATATGGTGGCTAGGTTTGGATTTCGATGGCTATGACAACCCCATGATGTCTCACTCAGGCGACATGCTTGTGCAATGGCCTCCAGTCATCTCAAGAAACATGGAAGATGTGCAGAATTTTTATCTGACCTTCTTTAAACCCGTTCACTTTCTGGCAGTCTTGGCACCGATTAGCTTGCTGCCTGCCGCGGGAATTTTCTTTTTCCATCTGACTGCACCTGAGCATGGCGGCGTCGACACTACCTGGGACGGCCATATCCACCACATGGCCCCAGTCATCGCCTTTATCGTTGCTTCCACCATGATTGGAATCGGTCGAATCGTTCGCTTCACAACACGCATGGGTCGATTCAGAAGCCATGTTCTCAGTATCGCTGGAGCCGGATTACTGGTGGTCACCGCCATGCTCGCGAAACCATGGATGAACTACTTGGGGCTGTCNCCAGCAGTGACACTATCCAGCCCAGCCCCCAACTTAATCGCTCCAGAATGGGCGCTGATGGCAGACATCCCCACCGACGTATCGGTGGCCACGGACAGCCACATGTCTGTGGTGATCTCCAACCGTAAGCATGCCTACACCTATGACGAATCTCTCCGAGACAAGCGACCTGGAGAAGGCCTGAGCGCGCTCGACTTTATTCTGGTGCGGAAACTCGACCGTTCGTGGGTCGCCACAATCCAAGAAGCGGGTGGCGTACCCGTGGGTGAAACGCCCGATTACGAGTTGTATGACCTACGCTAAACAGTACGAGTCTTCAGTTTCCAGGCGGGGGGATGGGACCCGGTAATGGCCGACCATCTTCACCGACGGGCGGTTTTACGGTTCCCGGGTCCGGTCGACCCGATTCATTATTTGGCGGTCGCACATCGCCAGGCACAACGTTTCCTTCTTCATCCATAGGGGGAGTACTCCCCGGAGGCCGGCCCGTCTGTCCACCCACAAGGTCGGGCATCGGGGCTCCGGGAGCCGGCACTCGATTGAGAAGATCGGCCGCTTCAGGCCCTCCAGCCTTCTTGATCAAGCTTTCCAGATCAGGAATCTCTTCTCGAGCAATCATGTACACCTGTGCGTTGAATCTCGGATTCTTGACCACAGCTGTTGGAGTCCAGTTTTCAGCCACCCAAATATCCATGTCCCTTCGTGCAACAGCATTGGGGTCGTACAAGTCGGCATCGGTGACCACGTAGCCAACCGGCTCTGTCCCATCACACTCTCGTTTTAATACCGCCAAACAGCTCCAGTACGCCTCCTCCGTTGCCTGATCAGGACATATCCGCTGCGGACAGTACCGAAGCCGACCTTCTACCAAGGCTTCGCGCACAGGACTCGCCACACCGCTACCCGGTGAAAAATGCTGGGACAGTGTCTGGCCAAGCTGCCAATACCCCACCTCTTCCAAGGTCGGATACAGCGGTCGTCTCGCGGGCTTGGCATCTTGAATGGCGGAACCCAACAGCCCTATGCCCAACACCGCGTAGACAACATTGATGATCTTGGCATGGGCCGTATATCGACTGAATTGCGCGAGAATCCAGAAGACACTCGCCATTCCTCTGACCAACAGTATGGCCCCGAAAGGCAGAAGGTTGTCTCCGTATCGAAGGGGTGCTTGGGCTGCAGCAAACACAGGTACCGGGGCCAAGCAAAACATCAATGCAAGTCCCAAGCCCAAATCCGTCTTGGACCAAAAGTACCGAATAAACCCTTGGTCCCTTCGTCGAGCAATCGCGCCACGCTTGAGTCCAATTCCCAATACACCGAGCCAAGGCAGAAACAAGGATGGTCCCCAAGGAAGCCAACTTGGCCGAATCTGAACCATCATCTGCGCAACGCCACGATTCAAGGCCGTATCCAAGCCTTCACGGACAACTTGCGTGGCGACCGCCCAACTACTGACACGACCACCACCCTGATTTCCAGGAGATATTCCATTGGCAATCGCAACCTGGAATTCTTCCAATGTCGAAA
>PALY01000065.1 GCA_002707085.1 Deltaproteobacteria bacterium | reverse complement strand
AGACCTTGGACTTCCTTGCTCAGAAGTTCCCCACGGAATTCGCCAAGGAGTCGCCAGAGATTCGTGGTGAAGGGGACTCTACATTGCTTCCCATGGCGGGGCCGATGTCTCCACGAGGGGTGGCCAAAGAAACGGGTGATGCGGAATCTGAACAACCTTCAGTGATTGAGTCGCCTCCAGTAGAGGCTCCACCTGCACCCCCTACCGCTCCTGAGAAACCTGCAGAGAATGAACAGGGGGTCTGGTAATGCGTCGATCCAATTTGTTCTTATTAATGGTACTGGCAGGTTGTGCCGGAAAGACCGCTCCGGAGTCCGCATCAGCGGGTTCAACATCATCCGATGGTTCGGAAACGGTGCAACTCTCGGTCGACGAGCGGATTTCGAAGGCGGCAGCGCTCCTGACAACGGGGCAGGCGCAGCATGCGCAAGAGGCGATCGCCGAGCTTCAACCGTTGCTCATCGAAGAACCGACACGCGTAGAGATTCCGTACAATATGGCTCTTGCTTATCATCAGCTTAATGATGGACTGAGCGCTCGAAAGTTCTACTTGCGGGCGACGGCCATCGAGCCTTCTCTTGGTGGCGCGTGGCTGAATTTGGGGGCGCTTTCTGAAAAGGAAGGCCAGTACCGAAAAGCCCTTCAACATTATCGTGCCGGTTTGCAGAATGCGCCGGAGATGGGGGAGTTGGTTGTCGGCGTGATCGCAACGCTCCGTCGGATGGGCCGACATGACGAGGCAATCCGCGAAGCCAAGACTGCGTTGGCACGGGATGCAAACAATATTGATGTCTTCAACAATTTGGGATTGGTCTACATTGATAAGGGCCAACCAGACTTGGCGTTGTTTATCTACCAAAAAGCGTTGAACACCATTGACGGTGCCGACGACAACGCGACCTTGCATGCCAACTTGGGCCGGGCATATTTGGCGAAAGATAGAAGTGCCAATGCCAAGAAAGAACTAGACAAAGCGCTCGCTCTCGACCCGAACCTTGTTCCTGCAATGATGTATCTCTCTCAGTTGGCGATGGATGACCACGATTGGGACAAGACAGCACGGTTGCTTGAGCGAGCGGTTGAGCTGGACGCGAATAACGCCGCTATCCATACCAATTTAGGAATTGCCTATAGGGGTTTGGGTCAGTACGAGCTTGCTCGTAAAGAATATGAGACGGCACTGAAGCTTGATCCTGAAAATCCGGACCCCTACATCAACATCGGACTTTTGTTGGGCGAACATGTGAAGGACTATGTTGGGGGCATTGCAGCGATACAGACGTATCGGAGTCGCGGTGGCGCCCATAGAGAGCGTGCCGATACTTTGTTGACCGACTTCCAAAAGCGCAAAAAGAAGTATGACGATGACCTTGCTCGGAAGAGTAAGCGCGAAGCGGATGCGAAAAAGCGTGAAGAAGAGGCGCGGCTAGCCGCCGAGTATGAGGCCATGCAAGAGAAGTGGCGCCAAGAACAAGAAGAGAAGAAGAAGCAGGAAGAGGCCAAGAAGGCTGCGGCTGCTGCCGCTGCTGCAGCCGCAATGGGTGGTGCTGCTGGCGCGGCGGGCGCACAGGGAGCGCCTGCTGATCCTGCCACTCCAGCACCTCCTGCAAATTCTCCAGGGGCTTGGGACGCGCCTCCAGCGGCTGGTCCTGCACCGATTCCGCCTCCGGCGAACAACACATGGGGTTCACCCACGCCTGCACCTGCACCCACGCCTGCACCCGAACCTGCGCCAGCGGCTGCGCCGGAACCCGCGCCAGCACCGGAACCCGCGCCAGCGCCGGAACCCGCGCCAGCACCGGAACCTGCAACCAATGCTTGGGGAGCGCCAGCACCCGCGACAGCTCCTCCGCCTGATCCTGCTCAAGGGACACGGGTTCAGGGTGCGCCGTGCGCAGCCGATAATCAATGTGTTGAAGGACTAGTGTGTGGAGGCGGCGTATGTACAGGTGATGTCGCACCCGCGGCGGCTCCGGCGCAACGGGGTTCTCGTGTCGAGGNCGCACCATGTAGCTCGGACAACCAATGCGCTGAGACACTTTCCTGTGTCGATAATAAATGTGCTGGCTCTGGTGGCACTCAAGGAAACGATTGGGGAGGGTGGTAATGCGTGTTTTTCTCGCTCTTATATTGATGTTGATTGTGCCTTCTACGGGTCATGCCCAGAACAAACGGCTCATTTTTGAGGACATTTCTGTTCAAGGTAAGGTTCAGAAGCCCGTGATCGACATATTTATGCGCAGGCAGAACTTAAACACGGATTACCAGTTAGAACTTAGGGAATCGTTCCTTCCGAAGATAGTTGANAGTGTTAAAAAGAAACCTTTTTANGACTGTCTGACAACGACTTGACGTGCCTACCGTGACAGGCTCCTTTTGGTCCGGTAAGTTCGTTAAGTTCAAACATTGTCTGGGCTTTGTCCAGGCTGACACCCAAAACTGATTTTTAATCACCCAAACAGAGGTTTGAAGATGGACTTCATCGTCGACTCCATCCACAAGGGCGGGNCATTCATGTGGCCAATCCTTTTCGCAGCGGTATTCGCCTTNGCGATCGCATTTGAGCGTTTGTACTTCATCATGTTCCGCGCCAACATCAATGGCACGGCGTTCATGGCGCAAGTGCAAAAGTTGATCATGGCGAACAACATTGACCGTGCAATCAAACTCTGCAACGCAGAGCCAAACGCATCACTACCACGTGTATTGAAAGCAGGACTTACTCGGGCCAACCGCAGTGAGATCGAAATTCAGAACGCGGTTGACGAAGCGGTTTTGGAAGTGTTTCCGCAGCTTAATAAGCGCACATCGTATCTTCCGATGCTCGCGAACGTTGCGACACTTACTGGACTGCTCGGAACCATTCAGGGTCTGATTCAAGCGTTCGAAGCTGTTGCACACGCATCTGCCGAGACCAAGCAGACACTGCTTGCGAATGGTATTTCCGTTGCTATGTTCACGACTGCTTCCGGTCTGATCGTCGCGATTCCNATTCTTGTACTGCACGCCATCGTGGCTGACCGTACGACCAAGATCATGGATGATGTCGACCAGTTCGCACTGAAGACCGTGAACCTTCTTGGCGCACGTCGTCGTGGCACACTCAAGGAAGATGGTGCGGCTGGATAAGCCCACCTGAACCACCTGGGCTGCGCACGCTGTTGTGTGTGGCTCACTTCTTCTCTTGGAGTAGACCATGGCAGTCAAGCGCCGTTTACAGAAGGCCGAGGANCTCAATCTCGTACCCATTATGAATTTGGTTACGATTTTGATTCCCTTCTTGATTATGGCCGCACAGTTCGTTCAGTTGGCAGTTATCGATTCGACACTGCCCGCTATCGGAACACCGCAGCCATCTGATGAAAAGCCCGACAAGCCACCACTCAATCTGAGTTTGGCCATCACTGATCGTGGAATCACGATCATGGGTGCGGATGCGGTTTTGCATCCTGAAGGGGCACCGCCAACGGCAGAGGGCGAAGCTCGTCCACCGACTGTCCCATGTAAGAGTGGTGGCGTCTGTACCAATGTCGACGACTATAACTGGAAGAAAGTTACAGTTAAGCTTGGCCTCATCAAGGATGTGTATCCAGACGAAAGTGATGCGAACGTCATCCTCGTTCCNGACAACCAGGTCAAGTACGAAGTGCTTGTGAAGACCATGGATGCGAGTCGGGAAGACCCTGACACTATTGTTGACGAGAAAAGTCGTCTTTTATTTCCCAACGTCGTGATCGCCGGCGGCGCAATGTAGCCCTGGCTACGGAGCAAGTACAAAAATGGCACTCAAAAAAGCACGACGCAGAGAAGATGCAGCAGGACTGAACATCACATCCATGATGGATATGATGACCATCATCTTGGTGTTCCTTCTCAAGTCATATTCCACACAAGATATCTCGGTTGCGCCGAGTGAAGATCTGGAACTCCCGACTTCCACCGTTCAAAAAGCACCAGAAATGGCTGTGAGCGTTGTCGTGAGTAAAAGCAAGATTGTTGTCGATGGTCAGACCATCATGACGCTCACTTCAGTTCCAGATCCTGACAACCCTGGCAAAACGAAGATCGAAGCCAAGGATGAAGATCGGAACGGCCAACTGCTTGAACCACTTCTTGAAGAATTGAGCAAAAAGGCAGACACGGCTAAAGATATCGGCAACCAGTCGGGTGCGGACGCGCACGCATTCAAGGGTAGAATCTTGGTTCAGTGCGATAAAAAGCTTCCGTTTAATGTCCTGCGACAGGTCATGTATACAGCTGGCCAGGCGCAATTCAGCGAGTTCAAGTTCGTTGTCTACAAGCAAGAATGATAGAGCAGCGAGCGCGCTAAATGGTCTTTTTGGAGACCTTTCTTTGCAGCGCTTAAGTCTTGTGTTGCATGGCGCGTACATGGGGTCTATGCTGTGGCTCGGTAAGGCACTTTCTGTCTTTATAGATGGACACACCCTGTTACAGAATCGCGGTTTTTTTTCGGGATTAAGAAGTTTTTTCATGGCACCCCTGCAAGTTCTCCCCACTCAGATCCGATCAATGTATATGGAGACATTGATGTTTGATCGTATTCAAGGTGGTTTTGGGAACATGCAACAGTCGGTACGGAGTCTCTGAGATGCTTGGAGGGAAAGGCGATGCTGATAACGCAAAGGTCTTGCGGATTGGTGTGGTTCAAGACGGCAAGGTCGTTCATGAGCGCCTGATTAAGCCTGGACAAAGTGTGACGATCGGGGAGTCTCCTCGAAACACGTTTGTTTTTGCGAGTAAGGTGATCCCAAAGAGGTTCACTTTATTCCAAGCGAAGGGAGGGAAGTACTTCCTGAACTTGGTTGATGGCATGGGCGGTAAGATCGCCAGTGATTCCCAGGTTTCGGATGTGGCCGAACTGAGCAAAGGGGCCGGTTCCGGTAAGAAATCTGACTCCAGCGTTCTTCCACTGGTTGACCGATCACGCGGTAAAGTTGTCATTGGCAATGTGACGGTGCTTTTCCAGTTCGTCCCTGCTCCGCCAGAATCTGCGAGAATGGTGAATAGGCAGGATTTCCGGCCGAAACTGTTTGATGAAGATGATCCTGTATTTGTGGGTTCACTCGCTGTCTTTATGGCAATGGCAGCCGTGCTGATGATTTATGTCTGGAGTACACCGCCAAGCGAAATGGAAACCATGGAAGAGCTTCCAGACCGTTTCGTTGAGATTCTCACTCCCCAAGAAGAAGAGCCTGAAGAGGTCACGCCCGTCGAGGAATTGGTGACGGACGCTGGGAAGGAAGTCGAGAAAGAGGTCGAAAAGGAAAAAGCTAAAGAGAAGAAGCCCGAAAAGAAGCCTGAATCAGAGGCTGAAAAGAAGGCTGCTGAGGCAGCACGTACAGCGAAAAAACGAGAAGACGTTATCGCCAAGTCGAAGCTGTTGACGGCATTGATCGGTACTCGAGGCGATACCGATTCAAACTCGATGGTAGAAGATTTGTTTGCTGATCGTGATGCTTCGATTGGAAGTATTCAGGATGCACTGCAGGGTGTCGATGGTGTTGCTGTGGCGACATCGGATGCCATGGGTGTGAAAAAGGGTGGTTCCGGTGGCCGAGAAGATGCCAAGATTGGGGACCTCGCGAAGAGTGGTGGTGGTGATGCGAAGGTTGATTCAGGCCCCGCTACCAAGGTCACTGGAAAGGCGACATTGAAAGGTATGGATGCGGGTAGTTCTGAGCATGCAGGAAGCATTACCAGCGTTGTGAAGAAGAAGAAGGGCCAGGTCCAGTATTGCTATGAACTTCGACTGAAGGAGAATCCCAACATTGGCGGTCGATTGGCCATTAGTGTCGAGATTGCTGGAGGGCGCGTCACGAACGTGCGGATTGATGACAACAAGACTGGCGACAAAGCCATCGAAAGTTGTGTCATCGGCAAGGTTCGTCGCTGGCGGTTTGATGCCGCGGTCTCTGAAAGTATCTACTTACCGTTTGCGTTGTCCGCGAACTGATTCCACAATCCACTCCGGGGGTCATGACCATGACACGTTGGATACAAATCGTAGCTATCTTTGGGTTCTTGACAGGGTCGAACTTGGTTCATGCCCAGGATGCGCAGCTATCAGGTCAGGTAGAACTCGCGAAAAAGAGCGATCCCAAAGAGGTGGCTCAGTATGTTCGAACTGCGCTTGAGGAAATGATGAGTGGCCTGAAATCAGTTTCTAAACTGGTGGATGGCGCCCGCCGTGATGGCGACCAGGAAATGTTGAGCTGCTTGCAGTCACGTTTGTCGTATATTCGCGCCCTGCTGATGGTGTCGGAACGTGCCAATGGGGCCATGAAAGAGGCTCAGGCAAAAGGAAATGGCGCGCGTGCTGAGCATGAGTTCCGCAAGATTGTGGTGAGTCTCGCCAAGGTTCGACAATTTATTGCAGAAGCCGAGACGTGTATGGGTGAAGCTGGCACCACGCCTGGAACATCTGAACTACAAGTTGCGGAGTCTGGTCTTGCGGAGGCTGACGATACTGAACCGTTGGATGATTACTTGATTCAGGTGGGTATCGATCCACCAAACACCAGTCCATTTGAGTAGAAATGGCGTATAGGTTGCACACCACCGTTAAACTGGTGAGTATGCGAGCCAGTTGTAGCAAATACATATGCAGAGCAGATATACCAATGGAACTGAATGATTAACGTCCGAACGATGCGCCCCAGCGCGACAGCCGTATGTTTACTCGCCTTCATGGCGGGAGGCAGTGGTGTGTCTTGGGCCAAGGCCGGTGATCATATTCGGTCTGGAAATGCAGAAATCATTCCATCGATAGAGTTGAAGACTGTTCATCGCTCAAATGTGTACCTGTCGGAAGGTGAGAGTACGAATGCCGATGGGGAGACAGTTGGTGTTGCTGAGCAATCCGGTACAAGTATCCGTCTTCATCCTGGTTTGGTCATTGGCATTAAGGGCGCGGACTCTGCTCTAAACTTCAATGTCGACTACAACGCGGTGAAGTACATCGAGGAAGAGCACAAGAACCTGGATCGATACAAAGATGTTGAGTTGGGTTTGGGGATCCACGCTTTGGATAGCGCTCCTGTTGGATTTAAGCTGCAGGAACGTTTCCACATTACGGGCCGGGAGACTGAGGCGACGTATGCGACCAGTGCATATATCAACCACATCATGAGTACCTCAAGCGGTCGAATCAGCATTCATCCGGGTTCATCCCTTCAGCTAGATGTTGGTGGGAACGTGACCTACGATAAGTACGATGTTTCACCAAATACATCTGCGGAAGGAAGTCCTGCGCTTAATAGTCGCCTTGGATATGGTCCCGCAGTGGACCTGAAGTGGAAGTTCTTTCCAAAGACCGCGATCATTGCGACCTACAAAATGACTTGGTTTGATTGGGAAAACAACCTGTTGGATGCAAGAGGGGATGGGATTTCCCCCGAAGATGTCGGTACGGAACTGGGTGTTCCGGATGGAACGGAGTGGAGAACCACTCTTGGTATTCGTGGTCGATTTACTGAGAAGCTTGTGTTGGGTCTTATCGCTGGGTACGGCGAGATGGACTACGACGATTCTTCTGTTTCTGGATCTGGAAGCGAGGAGTCGGAAACGAATGCATCTGCGCAGGGCTATGACCAAGATCTAAAAGGTTTCCCTGAAGGCTTTATGGCAATTGTGGAGCTTGGTTACCATCCCATTGATAGCCAGGCTTTCAGTCTTGGATACCGGAAATCCTTCCAAGATGTCTACTTCACCAACTTCGTAGATTTCCACAATGTGTTCGCTCGGTATGAGGGTATGTTCGCTGATACTTTCGGTGTGAAGGGTCGCTTCGGGTACCGTTACGAGCAGTATCGCGGCGAAGTCTCTCGAGATGATCACTCCCTCGGTGCGGGCTTGAATCTGTCCTACCGGACCGCGCCTTGGATGGACATTGGCGGTGGTGTGGGTTGGCGTCAGCGTGGCAGTGCCGATGGCGAGCATTCTGAAATCGAGTACGACGATATTTCAGTCAATATCGGTATGACACTGACCTATTAGTCTTAAGTGTGTCTCAACTAGAATCGAGGCGATTTGGCCCAACGAACGGCGGTGGACACGATGTCGTCGATGTCGGTCCATCGCGCTTCCCAGCCAAGTTCTTCCTTAATTAGGTCGGCTCGAGCAAAGAGGGCAGGAGGGTCTCCATCTCTTCGGGCTGTGACCTCGTGAGGGACTTCGTTGCCTAAACATTTAGCGATAGATGCCAAGACCTCTCGGACCGTGGTTCCAACACCAGTCCCCACATTGTATGCATTTCCACGGTGCCCTTCTAAGAGGCGATTCAGTGCTTTGATGTGAGCATCTGCAAGATCTAAGACATGAATATAGTCTCGGATACAGGTGCCATCGCGGGTTTCATAGTCTTCCCCGAACAGTGAAAGTGGTGGACGGGCTCCGACACCTGCTGCGATGGCAAGCGGGATTAGGTGTGTCTCTGTCTTGTGCGACTCTCCCAGGGAGCCGTCCGGCATACATCCTGCTGCATTAAAATATCGCAATGTGGTGACGCGCAAGTCTTCCTTGTCGCGGCTTGCAGCCAGTATCTTTTCCACCATGCCCTTGCTGGTTCCGTATGGGCTTACTGGTGCTTGAGGGTGTACTTCGTCTAGTGGTAGATATTGTGGGTTTCCGTAAACCGCACAGGTAGAGGAAAACACCAGAACCTGTACGCCGGCATCCTGCATCGCTTGCAGTAGTGTTGCGGTTCCTCCCACATTGACATCGAAATATCGAAGCGGATGAGCAACACTTTCTCCGACAAGTGATTTCGCTGCGAAATGCATGACGGCATCGAATTGGCCATGCTTTAAAACTTCCGTAAGGCGCTGACGATCACGAATGTCGCCCAGAAACAACTCACCCGTGACGGCTTCCGCGTGGCCCGTTGAAAGGTTGTCGTATGACGCGACCTCAAAACCCGCTTCAGCCATGACTGCTGCGCAAACGCTCCCGATGTACCCAGCACCACCAACAACCAGAACCCGTGCAGCCATGAACTTCTCCGCTGAACCAGTGTATCCCATCAAGAGCATCTGCAAAGACTTAATGTAAAATCTAAGCTATACTAATGACACGTCAAGACTTTATAGAACATGCCGGAGTGTGACCCGTGGCATCCACGACCAAGAAACGTAGAAACTCGACCAAGAAAAACTTAGCGACAGAAAGCGCGCCACTGATCTCAGTAGAGGGATGGCGTCGTCTGCGTCAACTGGGTCTCTTGGGTGGGATGCTGTCCAGCATGTATTTGTGTGTGGCGATGGGCACATTCTCCGCCTTTGACCCTGCTTTTAGCCATACAGGTTCAGGTGATGTGACCAATTCGGCGGGGCCTGCTGGCGCTTGGTTGGCGGATGTAGTGTTCCAGTGTTTTGGATACGGTGCTTGGGCGCTTTCGTCTTTGGTTCTGATTTTCGGGTTCAAGCTGGGAGGCCGGAGCCTCGGCGGATGGACGACGGGGCTGGGTTCCTCGATCCTTTTGTGGTCCGTGATGACTGGAATTGCGTTGGTCGCACCGGGTAGTGAAGAGAGCGCTTTTCCACCCGGTGGATATTTTGGTCTTCTTTCTGCAGATACTCTGCTCTCCGTGATTGGTCCGGCGGGCGCATGGATTCTGGTGGTCTTTTGCTTGCTCGGTGCAGCACCTTTTGTGTTGGGAATAGACTGGGAAAAAGTTGTTTCTGGGGCTTTGGCGTTGGTAGAGAAGCACATTCCTGCAGCTGGTCGCGCTACACTCAATCGCTTCCAGCAAGGAACGGCCATGGCAGTTGTGTCCATGAAATCTCTTGCTGGTCGTCTTTCAGTGAGAGTGGACCGGAACAGAGCTCTTGGTGTGAAAGAGGANGAGCGGAAGCCTGCCATCGATATGTATGTAGAAGATGAGGCGAGTCCGCTGGAGATTTCGATTGGCTTGGAAGAGCCTGCAGTAGGGGCTGTACCAACCCCAACCGCTGATGAATCCTCAGCGTTCAATGATTTAGAATCGGGTCATATCAAGCTGCCGTTGAATGCCGATGAACCAGAAGATCGTACAGTTGTACAGTTGCCCGAACTTGTGGAAGTGGAGTGGGGTACGGAAGCGGGCATTGATATTGAGGTCCCGCATCAAGAAGCCGTTCCTACGTCTGATCCCATTTCGTTGGATGCAGCTTTACTTGCAGCGGTAGTCGATGCGCCAGAGCCAGAAATGGCGGGCGTTGCTTCAGAATCAGGCTTTGCATCCGAACCAGGCTTACCCTCTAGCTCGGGATTGACGCTCGAAGAAGAGTCGGTGGGTCCAGGCTTGGAGTCCGAGCCTGATGAAGCGCCCACTTTGCCTCCTGCCTTTGAACCATCGATCTCAATCGCGCCAATCACATCGTCTGGGATCGTGGAAGTGACCCCGGGCGATCTCGTTTCGGGTGGTACGAATGATGATGGACGTGCTGTGGTGGTATCTGAAATAAGAACACCGTTTGAGCTTCCACATCTAAACCTTCTCGATTCACATGCGCGCGACATTGCCAATTTCGACGAGACGGAACTGCAGCACTTGGCAAAGACATTGGAAGAGAAACTTCAGGATTTTGGTGTGAAAGGTGAAGTTGTTGCCATTCGCCCCGGTCCGGTGATCACCACATTTGAGTATTTGCCAGCTGCTGGAATCAAGGTGTCCAAAATCGCCGGGTTGCAGGACGATATTGCAATGGCATTGAAGGCCCTTCGCGTGCGTATCATCGCGCCCATTCCAGGGAAGGGTGTGGTTGGAATCGAGATCCCGAATGAAAATAGGCAGACGGTTTGGATTCGAGACATGCTCGCTTCCAGCGCCTTCCGTGAGGATGGTGGAGACTTGCCTATGGCTTTGGGGAAGACGGTCGATGGTAAGCCGCGTGTGGCCGACTTGGCTAAAATGCCGCACTTGTTGGTGGGTGGTACCACAGGTTCTGGTAAGTCGGTTGGTGTAAATGCAATGTTGCTTTCATTGCTCTATACGCGAACACCAGAGGAATTGAGACTGATCTTGGTCGATCCGAAAATGCTTGAATTTGAGATGTACCGAGACATCCCACACCTTTTACATCCGGTAGTTACCGATCCTAAGTTGGCCAGTGCTGCCCTAAAGTGGGCATGTGTCGAGATGGACAACCGATATCGAACTCTTTCTCAGTGGAAGGTTCGCAGTATCGCCAATTACAACGCCAAGTTGGAAAAGGAGATGGAAGACTGGACGCCTGCGAAAGCACGACAATACGCGCCGCCTGACTGGCCAGAAAATGAGGTTCCGCCGCCCCCCAAACGGATGCCGTATTTGGTCATTGTGATTGATGAGTTGGCGGATTTGATGATGGTTGCAGCCAAGGATGTAGAAGAGTCGATCATCCGTATTGCACAAAAAGCGCGTGCGGCTGGAATCCATTTGATCGTCGCTACACAACGCCCTTCAGTCAACGTCATCACTGGCTTGATTAAGGCCAATATGCCCAGCAGGATCGCGTTCCAGGTTCGAACGAAGATCGATGGACGTACGATCCTCGACCAGAACGGAGCAGAAGCATTGCTGGGTAAGGGAGACATGTTGTTTTTACCCCCTGGTGTGTCTGCACTAGAGCGCGTCCACGGTCCTTTTGTGTCCGACGATGAGGTCAACGGTGTGACGGACTTTACTCGCGCCCAGGCACAGCCTGTGTATGAAGCCGCAATTAGTGCCAATGATGGCTCATCCAAATCCATCAGTGAAGATGAGTACGATGAACTGTATGACGAAGCAGTTGCCTACATTGTGAGTCAGGGCAAGGCCAGTTCATCGATGATTCAGCGGCAGTTTAAGATCGGCTACAACCGTGCGGCGAGAATGATCGAGGTAATGGAACAAGAAGAGGTTGTCGGTCCCGCCGATGGTTCCCGGCCACGTCAGGTTCTTGTGGGTCAGACCGGCTAAAGTAGGCTGTAGCTCAGCAAACAAATTGAATAAGTATGCTCTGTCATGCGTTTGTGGCACTGTATCGTCACGTCTTCTCCGTTGCTTGCCACTCCCCATGGCGGTAGAAGGTGCGGGTATTGGAGGGCTTGTGCTCAAAAACGCTGCCATTTTTCTGTTGATGACACTCGCTATGCCCGCGTTGGGTAGTAGCGATGTGGAACAGGTGATCAAGGGTGTCGAGGCTGCCTATAAGGATGTACAAACTCTCCGTGCTGACTTTGTACAAGTGACGCGGTCATCGGCGATGGGCGATGAGACCAAACAGAAAGGTCGGGTTCAACTCAAGCGCCCAAAGATGATGCGTTGGGTTTTTACGCAACCACAGGGCAAGCTTTTTGTGACCAATGGCGAGACAATGTGGGTTTGGTCTCAGGACGAAAATCAAGTCATCGTTAGCAAGGGCGTTGGAGCGAATGGTGGCGGTATGGGTCAATTGTTGGATGACCTTAATCGCCTGGGCGATCTCTTTGATGTCGTTATCGTTCCGGATCAAGGTAAAGCAGGATCTGTTGTTCTTGGGTTGACACCCAAGCAGGAGACGAGTTTTCAGAGCTTGAAGTTGCAGCTTGAACAAAAGACATATGCTGTCCAGCAGGTTGTCATGGTGGATGCTTTTGGCAATGAGGTTGAACTTAGTTTTTCTCAGGTCAAGTTTAATGCTGAGATGCCAGCCAGCGATTTCGTATTTCAGGTTCCCGCTGGCGCTCAAGTCTTGAATGCTGACGGTCCATAGGGGTTATTGTGTCCGAGCGTGTCCATCTTGTCAGTCTGGGATGTCCCAAGAATCGTGTAGATTCAGAGGTCATGATTGGGAAGTTGCGAGGTGATGACTTCGAGCTTGTTGATGCGCCTGACGATGCGGATGTCATCGTCGTTAATACATGTAGTTTTATTCAGCCTGCCACAGAGGAAAGCATTGATACGGTGCTGGAAATGGCGGGGTATAAAACGCACGGAAAGTGCGAAAAGCTGATTGTTACCGGGTGTATGGTTCAACGCTTTGGCAATGCGCTTGAAGACGAATTGCCTGAAGTGGACCACTTCCTTGGCACAGGTGAATACCATCGAATTGATGAAGTCCTGAAGTCACGTTCGTCGGAAATACCCAAAACGCATGTCGATGTGCCGATGTACATCCACGATGAGATGGCACCAAGGGTGAACTCATGGAAGTCACATTCTGCGTGGCTCAAGATCAGTGAAGGCTGCAACCATCGGTGTTCCTTTTGCATCATTCCCACCCTCCGAGGAAAGCTGAGGAGTCGTACCATCGACTCTTTGGTTGCAGAAGCCTCTCGAATGGCAGAAGAAGGTGTGAGGGAGTTGAACTTGGTGAGTCAAGACTCGACCGCCTATGGCCGAGACCTTGCTGATGGTACTGATTTGGGCCAACTGATTCGCGCGTTGGCTCGCATCGAAAAACTGGAATGGATTCGGTTGCACTACGCGTACCCAATAGGAATCCCGAAGAGTCTTTTAGAAGCCATCGCTGAAGAGCCAAAAGTCGTTGCTTATCTGGATATGCCTCTGCAACATGCGTCAGGCCCGATGCTCAAGGCGATGCCGCGCGGAGTTACGCGGGCGGGTCAAGAACGAATCTTGGACCGTGTCCGTGCGCATGTGCCAGACATTGCCGTGCGCACTACATTCATTGTGGGCTTTCCAGGAGAAACGGAACAGGACTTCTCTGAGCTGGTGGATTTTGTGAAAACACAACACTTTGAAAGGGTTGGGGTATTCACATACTTTCAGGAAGACGGTACGCCTGCTGCTCAACTGCCGAATCAGGTTCCTGAAGAGATAAAATTGGAACGGCAAAGAATCTTGATGGAAACCCAGGCTGAAATCAGTGCGCATCGTCTTAGCGAGATGGTTGGCCAAGTATTTCCGGTGCTTATTGATGGACAATCAGAGGAGCATGAATGGGTGATTACAGGTAGGTTGCCAAGTCAGGCGCCAGAAGTGGATGGTCAGGTCTACCTTGATGGTCCACCAGACGATATTGAGGCAGGACAAATTCGACAGGTGCGGATCGACCGAACTTCGGATTACGATTTAGTTGGTACGGTTGTCGGATAGAGGAGACGAGAATGAAGACAGCAATGAAAATGATGTTCTTGGTGATGTCTATGGGCTGTGAACCCAAAGAGGTGAACTCGGTTGTCACCGGTGGTGATGGCAATGACGCTCTTGCGGACTGTGATGTTCCACCTGAGATTGACCATGACAATATCGATGGTTCTCANGCCGGTGGCGTTGATGTCCTCATTACAGCATTCGTTTATGACGATGAAGAGTGCGATTTGGGCATATTGGGTGTTGACTTGTTTTATGCACAATCAACGGCCATTGACTGGACGCGTATATCGATGACCCCAGGAACAGAGCCGGAAGAGTGGCGCGCCGCCATTCCTGGTGCTGCAGTTGGCAGTGCTGAAATGCGCTATTTTATTCGCGCCGAAGACAAGGCCGGGAATATCGAAATTGATCCTCCTGATGCTGATGTGGATTTTCTAAAGGCGTATAGCTTCGGAGTTTCTACGCGATAACCAATAAGTGTATTCCCAATGATTCACGATTTGAGCTTTGTGTTGCCCGCATACAATGAGGCAGCAAATGTAGAGGAGAGTATCCGTCAGGGGCGAACAGCCCTGGAGCGGCTCGTGGAGACTGGTGCCATCACGAATTGGCAGATTGTCGTGGTCGATGATGGCTCCAGTGATGGTACAGGTAGCCTTGTTCAACGCTTGGTTGATGATCGCATTCACTTGGTGAGTCACTACCTGAACCGTGGGTATGGTGCTGCACTGCGCAGCGGGTTTGATGCTGCCAAAGGTTCACTTGTCTTCTTTACAGACGCAGATCTTCAGTTTGATGCCACAGAAATCGACCGGCTTTTGCCCTGGATTAATCGCTATGACATGGTCTGTGGTTATCGCAGTGCAAGACAAGATCCTTGGGTTCGTAGAGCCAATGCTGCTGCCTGGGGAATTGCGTTGTATGGAGCGTTTGGTCTGGACGTAGAAGATGTGAACTGCGCCTTTAAGCTGTTCCGTAAAGACGTCCTCAATGGTTTAGAAATCGAATCATCAGGTGCATTTGTAAATGCTGAGATCTTGATCAAGGCCATTCAGAAAGGGTGTTCGATCAAACAAGTGCCTGTGTCTCATTTTGCACGTTTGGCAGGAGAGCAGACAGGTGCCGATCCCAGGGTCGTACTTCGAGCGTTCAGGGAGCTGGCTCGTTTTTATCGTCTATCTAAGGATACTGAAGGCCCGTGGACTTCTTCAGATCGGACGACTTCACTGGCCAACCCTATGCGGTAACCATCGGTGTGTGCTTGGCTTACCCAGTTCAAAACTTTGGGGAGATCTGCATCACTTGCGTCCACGATGAGCGCAGACTTTCCTGTCCGAGCAGCGATATGCCGCGCGCGGTCCAATGTAGCCATGGCATCTCGGCGGTCTGAACGCTGGGCGGGGAGAACACGTAAACCTGCATTGGCGCGCGCCCCGCTTACCCGGTCAGCGGGAACGACCACGACGTCATTGCCATTCAGTGGCGCGACGGGAAGACCGTCAAACCAGATTCCAGAAGCCAAAGGCACGGCACCTTGTGCTTCTCGGGGTGTGAGGTCTTTTGGTACCTCCACGAGAACCTCGTGCCATGATTCCGCTGCCAGTCGAGCAGTCCGCAATGCAAAGGGCGTGTAGGGGCGGACAGCTACGGTGATTGGCACATCGACCGATAAAATATCGTCAGCAGACGCACCCCCAAGTCCTGTGACAATCAATGCCAGCATGGGTCTGTCCAAAGCTCGCGGGCCTTTGGTGAACCGGGGAGGGGCAGGCAGATCTGGAACGAGAAGCAGTTGTTGACGCAATGAAGGCCCAGCGTACACGCGGATTTCAAGGTCCAGTCCATCTACGGGACTGGCGTACAATTCGATCTCGGCTTCTTTGGCCAATCGACGCACTTTCTTACTTATTTCGTCTGTGTTCTGGCCTTTGGGGAGTTGAAAGATGCCTCGGATGATTCCATCTTCATCTTCGCGGCTCAATACTTCTACAGCATTGACCTGTCTCAATACATCGTGAGTAAACCGGTCAACCTCGTCTGCAGGTACGAATGTCTTGGGTTTTACTTCTACTGGGGCAGTAGACTCGATCCATGGTGTGACCAGCGCGGGGACAACCCAGACAATGAGGGCGACAATCAACAGCACAAAGAGCGCTGTTTTTAGCGACTGCTTTAATGATTCGCGCGCGCCAGCGTCCATGCTGCTTCCAATTGAGGGTCATGGGTCAAACGTTCGGAAAGGGTGCCCAGGTAGGGTTGGCCAGGAGTCTCTTGTAGGTTTTGAGTAACCGTGTCCAACAGGGCTTGAGATTCTGAGTCTGATGCCAGCCGTGTTCGTAGTTTCTTGAGTGCCAGCGTCTCTACAGTATGTTGTTCGACGATTTGATCTGGCTCCAAGCCGGTCTCGTCGACTGGATCAGGTTGGTTTGGAAGAAAATAGCGTGCCACAGTCAGTTTAATGGCACTTTGGTCTTCAAAGACGTAGAGCCTTTGAACGGACCATTTCCCCCAAGTTTGTGTGCCCAGGAGTGTGGCTTGGGTGAGGGCGCGAAGCGAACCAGCGACGATTTCAGATGCGCTCGCAGACTCGCCATCCACCAAGATGATGACTTTCAAATTCTTGAACGGTGTCTCTGCACCTGCGTCATGTCTTTCCAAGACGTTGGAATTTCTGCCCCGTGTTTCCACTATCAGACCACTGGTTGCAAACATATCCACAACGCTGACGGCTTCGTCTAAGAGACCACCACCATTGCCTCGAAGATCCAAGATTACCCCTTGGGTGGGGTTTGCTTTTCGGAGTCCTCTTTCTAAATCGGAAGCGGTATTTCGTTGGAAGCGGCTGATCTCTGCGTATGCCCACTTGGCGTCGAGTTCGTCTACACGTACGGTCCGATCTCGCAACCTGGCTCGTTCAATGGTTTCGTCTTGGACTTCATCACCCCGTTGAAATTTGAGATGAACAGACGAACCGGGTTCACCTTGAAGGGCCTCTGAGGTTGCTTGTAGGTCGGTTGTGGGTATGCCCGCGACTTCAAGCAGAACGTCTCCTCGTTGTAGCTTTCCTTCGGCGGGGGCCTCAGGGACTACGCGAACGACTCTGATCTTCTGATTGACCCACTTTACTTCAATGCCGATTCCTGAAAAGTACCCCTCAGTCCGGACTTCGGAAGATGTCATTTGTGATGGGTCCAAGAAGACAGAATGTTGGTCCAAAGAGTCCATCATTCCATCGATCGCACCGTAGATGAGATCCCGTGTGGTGAATTGGTCCAGGTACTGGGATTCAATGTGGTGCAGAGCTTGAGCGAGCGTGTCGAGATCGCTGTATTTATCGGCGCCTTTGGCCCAAGCTGTGCGGGTCACGTATCCGCCTGTGGCCAAGCCTACGGCCATGGTGACACCAATGAGTAAAAATGCTTTGAAGGTACGAACCATGTATTTCAGCGGGCGCTCAACCAAGGGATGGGATCTTGGGGTGTCCCATTGTAACGAATCTCAAAAGTGAGGACGTTCCCCGTTTCAGATGTAAGGCCTGAGTTTCCTACACTGCCGAGCTGTTGACCCCTCTTGACCATTTGCCCTCTGCGGACCATCAAGTTGTTCGCATGCGCATATACAGTTGTGTACGGTCCATGTTCGATGGCGACGGTTTGTCCATACCCACTGATGAATTCTGCGAGTTTGACCGTTCCTGCTGCCACCGCGCGAAACGGTGTACCGAAATCGGCCGCTATATCGATGCCCATACTGTTCGCTCGTTCACCCGTATACGTGTCTTGGTATCGCCCAAAACGACGAATGACTCGACCAGAGGTGGGCCAAGGCAACTTTCCATGCAGAGACCGGAAATTGACGCTGGTGGCCGCTGATGATGGGTCGATCGATGTCGCTGGTTGGGATGTTCTTACGCCCGGTGTGAGTCGATTGCTCAGGCCTTTCCGCGCCCTGGCTTGTTCGGACAAGGCACGCATGGCCAGGTCTTTACGAGAGCGAATGTCATCCAATAGGGTTGTTCGCTGGGAGCGCTGGTCTCTCAGGTCGGCTTCTTTGAGCTTTAGTTCTGCACGAAGAGCCGTAAGTGAAGCCACATCTTGCTCCATTGCTTCCATCGCCAGCTTTCGACGTGCCAGGTTTTCCTGAAAATCTGCCATATGTCCGGCATCGCCTTGGACTAGCGCACGGAGATACCTCATGCGCCGGCGAAGCTCCGAAGCGTCTTCTGCACCAAACACAAGCCGGGCTAAACCACGCCGTTGTAGGCGATACAGGGCGCCCACACGGTTCGCTACTTCTTCACGGCGTCGGGTAAGGATGGCATTGGCGCTGGCAACTTCGTCTTGGTGACGAATACGACTGCTTTCATAGTCGGAAATTCGACGCTGAAGGTCGTCCGCTTCGCTTGAAACCTCATGGAGATCCCGATCGATTGTATTGATTTGATCGAGGATGTTTCGCTCTTCTGAACGAGCGTCATCAAGCTGCTGACGTGGGTCTGCATCCTGCGCCCAGGCGGGAACGATGATCAACAAAAGCCCAAGAAACAGCCGCATCAAGTGACCTTCGAAAGAAATCTTCGCACAGCGATAAACGAAGCGCCAATCCCAAGGAAAGATCCTGCGGCAAAGAGGAGTCCTATGTATGGGGTAGGTAGAAATAGGAGCTCAGCTGTGACGGCCAGTTCAAAAGTGTCTTTCAATCGAGCGACCAGAAGTTGATGGACAGTCCATAGGCCGAACAAGGCCAAGATAGATCCTATCAAGCCTTGAAACAGGCCCTCCATCAAGAACGGGGCGAGGGTATAGCCGTCGGTGGCACCCACCAGCTTTTCGATCTCGATTTCTTCTTTCCGGTTGTAGACCACGAGGTGGACGGTATTCATGACAAGGAACAGTGCAGCAATCAGAATCAGGGATCCCATGATTGCGCCCAAGAGCTTTAAGAGGGAAAGGAATCCTTCAAACTTCTCAATCCACTCTTGGCCATAATCTACGTCGGAAAAGTCCGTGACGGAAAGGGTTCGAGCGAAGTCATCGATACTCGCGGGTCGAGCTGCGTTTGCTGTGAGAGATATTTCAAGGGAGGCGGGGAGGGTGTCGGATCCCAGCTCTTCTAGCACCGTCTCCATGGCCGGCATGCGGGTTCGCATCCATTGATTCGCCTCTTCTGACGAAACGTAGGTGACTTTGTGGACTTCTGTACGTTGAGCCAGATCGTCTCGTACATCGAATCGGCGTTTTTCGGGTACATCGGGATGGAAGTACGCGCTTACATGGATGTCACGGTCCCAGGTGTCAACCATGCGATTCAAGTTGAATTGCACCGACAAATACACCCCAAACAGGAGGACTGTGGATGCAATGACACCGATAGCAACCGAGTTTAGATAGGCATTTTCCCATAACGAACGGGCTGCTCGTCGCAGTATATGACGAATACGGGGGGTCATCAGGACTCCACCAAGCGGCCCGCCTCAAAGCGGAGTTTTCGGAATGGGAAACGATTCATCAAACCAGTGTCGTGGGTGGCCACCATTACGGTCGTGCCGCGAAGGTTGATTGCTTGAAGTATTTCCATCACTTCAATGGCCATGGCTCCATCCAGGTTTCCTGTAGGCTCGTCGGCGAGCAGAATGGACGGGTCGTTTACAATGGCTCGTGCCACGGCGACACGTTGCTGTTCACCACCAGAGAGGGTCGGTGGATACTCTGACCCCCGGCCTCGAAGTCCAACGATGCTCAAAACGGCATTGACTCGGCGGTCAATTACATCTCGAGGTGTACCGAGAACCTCTAAGGCTAATCCCACGTTCTCGGAAAGAGTTCGGCTTGGGATCAATTTGAAATCCTGAAAGACGATGCCGATGTTTCTACGGAGATACGGAAGACGGCGAGTGGACAGTTTGGAGACATCGACTCCACCCACAAGAAGCTTTCCTTCCGTTGGCTGTACCGCGCCATATAGCATTTTCAGCATG
>PALY01000064.1 GCA_002707085.1 Deltaproteobacteria bacterium | reverse complement strand
GCGCTGTAGGCGGTCTCGATTCGCTCACCATCCACATTCACAAAGCTAATCAAACCAACCATACGGTCCCGGTCTTCACGGAACACCATATAAATGACAGGGTCGGCTTCAAGAAGTTCGTCATCTGTATTCAACCCAGTGTCCAAACTGGCTTTGATGACCGCCAAAGAAGCAAGGCCTTTACTGGTTTCAGCAAAGCGGTACAATTCGTCGTCTTCAGCAGGGGTCATGCTGGCTTCGACCACTTGATACGTCCAGATGACATCCTGAGACCAATTTTCTCCAAACTCTGGAACGGCTGTACCCGCCAAAGCTGAATCAAAATCAATAGGCAACTCTCCCGTTTTTACGTTGGAGCGTCGATAGGATGTGGCGATGTGGAAAGTTTGGCCCTTTTCCCAGTCCATACTGACAGTAGAACCATCTACGGGAGCCACCACATTTTTTTCAGTGGCACAACCAGAAGTGAGAGAAGCGAGCAAAATCGCAGTAGAAAAGTGAGATTGGATCCGAGACATGATGCCTTCCAAATAGAAATATTAGCTGTCCAAAATTCGGTCATCCCAAAACTACGGGTGACCATCAGGAAGCCTTCTACACAATCCCGCACACAAGACAAAGGGCCTGTCACACAACCTTCACCGCGCCCAGCCTATGGTTACCCAACCGTCACAATTCATATGCGAAAACCTCATTTGAGGTATCCTTTCTCTCAAAGGAGTACGGCGTGAACAGCACCTTTTGGACCTCGATCTGCTTGTTGGGCCTCACGGTTGGTTGTGACGGCAAATTGGAATGTGGGGCTGGAACCAAAGAAGTCGGTGGCGAGTGTGTTGGAACGAGCGGAGATGACCCGGAATCCGAAACAGAAAAAGATGAGGATGGAGATGGCTACATCAGCGTCAATGACTGCGATGATACGGAAGCATCTGCCCATCCGGGCGCAGAAGAAGTCTGCGACGAAATCGACAATGACTGTGATGGCCAAATCGATGAAGACGACGCCACCGATCAAGACACTTTCTACACGGATGCCGATGGTGATGGTTACGGCGATGTCGCTTCACCGGTCACCGCTTGCACACAACCAGCAGGCACAGTTGTAGACAACACCGATTGCGATGATTCCGATGTTGGCGTACATCCCGGAGCCACAGAAGTCTGGTATGACGGGATTGATTCCGATTGTGCTGGAGATGTAGACGATGACCGGGATGGTGATGGTTTCGTGGGCGGCCCTGAAGGAACCGACTGTGATGATGAAGACCCCCTCGTCTACCCGCTGGCCGAAGAAGTATGCGGAGATGGTACCGACAACAATTGCGATGGAAGTTTGGGAGAATGCGGCCTGAATGGAGAAATATTGGCCATCGAAGCCCACGCTAGAATGCTGGGTGTAGCGGGTGACACATTCGCTGGTGCCAGTGTCTCTTTTCTTGGAGACATCACAGAAGACACCATTCCCGACATGCTGATCGGAAGCCCCAGACTGGACACGACTCGCGGCGCCAACGTCGGCGGAGCCATGATCGTAAGCGGGACTGCATCTGGGGTGATTGACCTTGCAGAACACCACGGCATCTATGGCGTGGAAGCAGGCTGGCTGGCTGGCACGGAAGTCACGACCGCTGGCGACCTTAATTTAGACGGAACAGAAGACTTGTTGATCGTCGTTCCTGGCGCGGACGGATCCGAAGCAGAAGGGTTCGATACTGGAGAGTCTCTCACCCCAGAACGGGCCGGGGCCGTACACTTCTTTGGTGGGCCAATCAGGGGCGATACCGACCTCGATACCTCCATACACATGTTTCGTGGGGACCGTACAAACCATGGAATCGGCGCTGCCGCAGTGATTGGCGATCAAGATGGAGATGGCCGACCCGAAATCGCTTTTGGTCTTTCAAACGACGACCACAGAGGTGATGGATCGGGTGCAGTCATCATTGTGAACAGTCCATGGTCTGGTGACACCAGCCCCGATGAAGGGCTTCGCCTGGGAGGGTCTGGCCCTGGAGAGGCAGCGGGTTCTTCTCTCGCCGGCCCCGGGGATCTCAATGGAGATGGCGTAGATGACTTAATCGTGGGCGCCCCAATGGCGGAATCTGCACCTCCAGGTTCTCCCCATGACGATGCAGAAACCGTTCATGTAGATGCGGGTGCCGTGTACGTGCTGTACGGCCCCATCCGAAGAGACATGTTTCTCGATGATGCGTATGCCATTCACGTGGGAGAAAATGACGGTGATCATGCCGGGTCTACTTTGGCCACTACTGGAGACCTGAATGATGATGGACTCGCAGATCTACTCATCGGCGCGCCAGGATGGGACCAAGAGCTTCCCGATGCCGGGGCGGCATACGTTGTGTATGGACCCGCCAGCCGCAGCGGAAGTCTAAGCGGCGCTCACGTTAAACTTCGTGGAGTCGAAGGGTATGGCCGGGCAGGCTTTGCGCTTTCGGGAGCCGGTGACACAGATGGCGATGGCCACCAAGAAGTTCTTATCGGTGCAGACCGAGCGCGCAGTGGAGCAGGCGCTGTATACCTGGCTCCTGGCCACATTCCGGGCACGCACGATCTGGACGATGGTATCGCCCAATTCCTTGGCTCTACAGCAGGTGATGCGTTTGGAACATCCATCGCCGGCGGAAGAGACATGAATGGAGATGGACTAGACGACATTCTCATTGGCGCTCCCGGAGACGATACAACCGGGGACAATGCTGGAGCCGCCTACCTTTTCCTGGGTGAACTCAGATGAAAAGAGGGCAGCGTGGATGGATGGTGGCTTGAGGCGGAATTGAACCGCCGACACCACGGGTATGAACCGTGTGCTCTAACCATCTGAGCTACCAAGCCAAACCATCCACACTTCCGACACAATGGTCGAAGCTCTCGGCATCTAACAAAGGCCTTCACGCTGTCAACGAAACCGTGATTATAGACGCGCCCACTGAATGATGGCCCCGGCCGCAAAACTAGACGAAAAAACCAAAACTATCCTCCATATAACTGGCATATCGGCCAGGAATTTCGGTGCTTTTTCTGGCCGGACCATGCTGATGTATACGAAGGTTACACAAACAAGTTCCAACAGAAAAACTGTTCCGGCGAGCAGAAACTCCATGAGCGCAGGGTAACCTGCACGGGATATCCATTGCCTTGAGGAAACACAGCATGGCTGCTCTCGACATGTTCATCCACAAGATCGATGCCCTCTCAACAAGGGTGGGCCGCTTGATCGGTTGGCTGACCCTACTGATGGTTTTGGTGGGAGCATTCAATGCTTTGGCCCGATACCTCGGGAAATTTACCGAACTCCAACTGAGTTCCAACGCCTATTTGGAGTTGCAATGGTACCTGTTCAGCATGGTTTTCTTGCTGGGTGCAAGCCACACGCTGCAACGAAACCAACACGTCAGAGTGGACGTTCTGTATGGACGGTTCTCCAAACGAACCAAAGCATGGTTGGATTTGTTGGGCGGCACATTCTTCTTGATTCCTTTCTGTGTCTTTGGGTTGGTCGTTTGTTGGCCGATGGTCACCAATTCTTGGGCCATTGGAGACACATGGCTTGGAGAGGGTTCTCCCGATCCCGGCGGTCTCCCACGCGCGCCCATCAAAACAATGATGATGGTGTGTTTTGGGCTCCTACTCCTTCAAGGGTTGGCTGAAATTGGGAAACAGATACGAACCCTCCTCGAGACCAAGGAGTCCGCATGAACCCGGATTTGCTTGGCCCGATGATGTTCATCACGGTCTTCCTCTTCATCTTCTCGGGCTACCCTGTCGCGTTTTCCCTGGGCGGCACTGCGCTCATCTTTGCAGTCGTGGGTGTCGCGATGGACATCTTTCCCGCCACCTTCATGTTCGCCTTTCCTGAGCGCGTGTTTGGCATCATGTCGAACTTTGTTCTGCTGGCCGTACCCTTCTTTATTTTTATGGGAACGATGCTGGAGAAATCCAAACTCGCGGAAGATCTGCTGACCACCATTGGCGCCCTCTTCGGGGGTCTTCGGGGTGGGCTGGCTTTGGCGGTTGTCTTCGTGGGCGCCATGCTCGCGGCGGCAACGGGCGTCGTCGGTGCCAGTGTCGTGGCAATGGGCCTTATCTCACTTCCTGTGATGCACAGGTACGGCTATGCACCTTGGCTCAGCACCGGAGTGATTGCCGCTTCCGGCACCTTGGGACAAATCATACCCCCAAGTGTCGTGCTGATCGTACTTGCAGACCAATTGGGTGTAAGCGTAGGCGACCTCTTCAAGGGCGCACTGGTTCCTGGGGTCATGCTGGCCGGTATGTTCGCCATTTTCGTCATGGCGGTCGCGTTTATCAAACCAGAAGCCGCACCTGCCTTGCCTCCAGAACAGCGTACTGAACGGGGACTTGCTCTATTCAAAAGAGTCATGTTTGTGATGGTCCCGCCACTTGTGTTGATCTTGATCGTATTGGGCAGCATTTTTGCAGGGGTTGCCACACCCACGGAAGCGGGCGCTTTGGGCGCTTTGGGTGCCATGGGACTCGCTTTGGTCAATGGACGCTTCACAAAAGAGGCCCTGGATGGTGCGATGGGAGAAACCACCCGACTCACATCCATGGTCTTGTTTCTTCTGATCGGGTCTACAGCTTTCGCCCTGGTTTTCAGAGGTCTTTATGGAGACATCTGGATCGAAGATCTCCTCACCAACTTTCCCGGCGGAGTCATTGGTCTATTGGTGGTCGCCAACCTTGTGGTGTTCATTCTGGGCTTCTTCATCGACTTCTTTGAAATCGCATTCATCATTTTGCCGCTTCTGCTCCCTGCTGCCTTACGGCTCGGCATCGATCCTCGCTGGTTCGGAGTGATGATCGCCATGAATTTACAAACGTCCTTCCTGACACCACCGTTCGGGTTTTCCCTCTTTTATTTGCGCAGTGTGACCCCAGAAGAAATCCCCACATCGGCAATCTATAAGGGTGCCATACCATTCATAATTATCCAGGGAATCGCATTGGGCTTGGTCATCGCCTTTCCAGAACTGGTGACATGGGGATTGGATTAGCGGGCGAAAAGGACTGTTTTTGTAGTACTCTCCACAAACCGGAGAAACAGAACATGACCAAATACCCAATCTACCTTCTGCCATTCTTATTGACGGCTTGTACTGAAATTACGGGTGAAGCCAAAGACGCATCAGAACTCGATACCGGCAGCAGCATTCCGGATACCGACCCGGATGACGACGCAGGGAGTGATTCAGGCAGTGCAGACACTGACACTGACACAGGTGCGGCAGACGATACGGGCAGTGGCAGCGACGCCGTTGATGNCGACGATGACGGGTTTACGGTTGAAGACGGTGATTGCAACGATGAAGACCCCACCATTCATCCTGCGGCAGAAGAGATTTGCGACGAAATCGACAACGATTGCGACGAAGAGATTGATGAGGACGTTGTTCCCACTTGGTACTTGGATTTCGACAGTGACGGGTATGGCTCAGACGCATTCACATGGGACGGGTGCGAGGCCCCCACTGGCTATGTTTCCTTTCCGACCGATTGCGACGACAGTTCCTCATTGACGTACCCAGGAGCCGACGAAATCTGCGACGGTGAAGACAACAATTGCGACGGTGAAATCGATGAAGATGCCACGGTCACTGTGTATGCAGATTCAGACGGGGATGGCCATGGCGACCCGTTCGTCACCATGGAAAGTTGTGATACACCGGACGGATATTCCGATACCCCAAGCGATTGCGACGATGCAGACCCCTTGACGAATCCGGACGCAGAAGAACGATGTGATGGGATCGATAACGATTGTGACTTGAGTGTAGATGAAGATGCAGTCGACGCCCCAACATGGTGGGCCGATGAAGACGGCGACGGGTACGGTGATCCTGATTCGCTAACGGCCTCTTGTACCGCCGTGGATGGCTGGGTCGATAACAGCGAAGACTGTGATGATGGTTCCAGCAGCATCATGCCTGGAGCCACCGAACTGTGCGATGGTTTGGACAACAACTGTGACGGCAGTATCGATGGAGAAGACTCCGCGGATGCCAGCACCTGGTTTATGGACCGGGATGCAGATGCTTATGGTGATGCATCGACCACCCTATTGGCGTGCAGTTCCCCGTCTTCTATGTGGATCTCTACAGATGGAGACTGCGATGACTTCGACAACGATGTGTTTCCGGGTGCCGCAGAAGTCTGCGACCGTGAAGACAATGATTGCGATGGATTCATCGATGAAGACGTCACCGCCACCTTCTTTGCAGATGCGGACTTGGATGGATTTGGAGATGCAGACTCTCCTGTAGAGTCGTGTACAGTTCCACTCGGTTCTGTTGCAGACAGTTCAGATTGTGATGATTCCAGAAGTGATGTTCATCCTGGCGTGGAAGAGGTCTGTAATGGTGTGGATGATGACTGCGACGGCAGCACAGACGAAGGAGTCATGACCACCTTTTATGTAGATTCAGATGACGATGGCTTTGGCGATCCTGCATCAGCATTCGGTTCATGCGATGGGGGTATTGGGAGCGTAGAACTTGGCGGCGACTGTGATGATGGAGACGCCACCGTGAGTCCAGACGGCATTGAAATCTGTGATGGACTCGACAACGACTGTGACGGCGTCACGGACGGCGACGACATCTGCCTCGACATCTATGTTGAGTTCAACAACTGCGGTGCAACCGGCTACCAAGGGCCTTCCCAGGAAGCATGCGACGACACATATGCAGATACGGAGTTGGAAGACGAAGTCATCGTCACAGAGGGCTTCCAAGAATGGATCGTTCCTGCGAGTGGTCGCTACAGAATCACCGCACTGGGTGCAAGAGGTGCCTCCGGAGACTCCAGCTACCTGGGTGGAAAAGGCGCGGAAATGGCAGGTACCTTCTCGCTGCTTCGCGATGAAGTTCTACTTATCGTCGTCGGCCATCAAGGTGGTGGGCAGAGCAGTGGCTCCAATGGCGGTGGGGGTGGTGGCTCATTTGTCACCACATTGGACGACGAGCCATTGATCATTGCTGGCGGTGGCGGGGGAACGCGTCAATCGGTGAGCCAAGACGGGTGTGATGCCACAATCAGTGAAAATGGAACAACGGCTTCTGGAAGTGGGACCACCCACAGCTGCTCGGAACGCACATCATCTCCTGGCGAAGGCGCCCCAGCATCGTCATCATCGTGGGGTTCCGGTGGGGGTGGGCTGTACTCAGCCGGTGGAGGCGATGGAAGCTGGGGAGTCGGTGGCTCGTCATATATCGATTCTGCGCGAGGTGGAATCGGTGGTAGTTGTGGCGATGAAGCCGCCGGCGGCTTTGGTTGTGGAGGCCAAGGTCGCGGCTGTCACGGAGGTGGTGGTGGCGGTGGCTACAGCGGTGGCGAAGGTGGCCGAGTTGCGGGTGGTGGCGGTAGCTACAACTCCGGCAGCGATACCGAAAACACAGCTGGAGTCGGTACAGCCCACGGCGAAGTAACCATCGAATTCTTGGGTCGAGACTAGCCGGCTGGATAGGCGAAACGAGCGTAGGCCAATTCTGCCGTAGAGAAGAACTTAAACTGCTCTGACCGGGCTTTCTTCCAGTGTTCATAGATCTCGGCGTAGCCAGGATCTTTGGCCGCGTGGTCTTCCAGAATCTGCCGGCTCGCATCCAATGCGCCCGCCATCAGGTCATCACTGAATGGCCGCAAGGTCACACCAGAGTCCAAGATCCGTGTCAATGCAGCGGGGTTCCGTGCATCATAGCGACGCTGCATTTCCGTTCCCGCTTCAGATATCGCTGTCTTTAAAATCTCTTGGTAGGTCTTGGGCAAAGAGGACCACGCCTTTTCACCCACATAAATGCTCATGCTTGGACCCGGTTCCCACCAGCCTGGGTAGTAGTAGTTCTTTGCTACTTTGTGAAAGCCCAGCTTTTCATCGTCATAGGGACCGACCCACTCAGTGGCATCAATCGCCCCTCGTTCGAGTGCTGGATAAATCTCACCACCAGCAATGACTTGAACGGATGCACCAAGGGCGCTCATCACATCACCGCCCAAACCCGGGATGCGCATCTTCAATCCTTTCAGGTCCGCCAACCCTCCGATTTCACGCTTGAACCAACCGCCCATCTGAGCGCCTGTATTTCCGGATGGAAAGCTCCGGATTCCGAAATCGGAAAACACCTTGCCGAGCAGCGCGCCACCGCCGCCTTCACCAAGCCAAGCCGCTTGTTGTCTGGCAGTCATTCCAAACGGAACACATGTGTCGAAAGCAAGAACAGGGTTCTTACCTGTGTAGTAGTAACTACAGGACTGCCCGATCTGAACGGTCTCATTTTGGACGGCATCAAGGACTTGTAGACCTGGAACCAGTTCGCCCCCTGGGTACACTTTGATATCGAAGTTTCCATCGGTCATGGCATGTACACGCTCAGCAAGAACCTCCGCGGCACCAAAAATCGTATCCAGTGAGCGAGGAAAACTACTGGCCAAACGCCAACGAATCTTTTTCTGTGTGGAAATGGCAGGACCGGCCTCTCCGGATGCCGCTTTCTGGGAACCGCCACAAGCGGACACAACAGCGCCCCCTGCCGCTACAGTGGCCAAAGAACCACCCACTTTACCGAGGAATTCACGTCTCTTCATGGTTTACTCCGATGCGTTTCGTGCAAACCGGTAATCAAAGCATTCGATGCCGTCTATCAATACATTCGTTGCTTTTTGGCACAAGCCTTCTTTAGGCCCATATCGCAAGCCAGAATATAGAAGTCCCGTGCCTCTTCTCGGCTTAGCCGAACCCCCACACCTTTTTCGTACATGGTCGCCAACGCGTAGCATGAGTTTGCGTGTTTCCCATCGCATGCCCTCTCAAACCAACCTTTGGCAGCGATAAAGTCTTGGCTTCCAGCCTTTCCAGATATCGCCAATGCGGCGCCTCGATAGCAGCCTTCCAACTCACCTTGGTCACAACCTGTTCCGTACACGCGCATCGCTCGTGCGGGATCCGCTGTACCGGCCTTGCCTTGCTCGATTGCAATTCCCATTTGAAGACATGCTTTTGCATGGGCTCGTTCGCAAGCATCTTTGTAGATGGCCAATGCCTCGGTTGGGTTTGCCTCTATGCCTTCCCCTTCCAGAAGCATCATGGCGTAGTTTGTACATCCAGACACTTGTTTCATCTTGCAGGTTTGATCAAAGAAACGAACTGCCGACTCTTTACTCGGTGTGCCATCAATGCCCTTGTAATGACGCATTCCAGCCTTGTAGCACCCTGACGGAATGCCAATTTCACAACTTCTCTGAAACAACGAAGCTGCATATGCTTGGTTCACATCCAGGCCTCGACCCGAGTCATAAGCATCCGCCAGGACGATACAGGACTCGCCATCTCCTCCTGTGCATTGGTTCCAGTACGTGTACAACTCTTGCTTCAGTTGAGGTGGCGCGGCACGAGACACCTGAGGGCGACTAAAGGCCGTGTGTTCCTTTTTCCGCGCATCCGCTGACGATGAGAAGCCAAAGCAAACTGCGACGATCAGAAAAAAACGCATAGAGAACAATTCCTACTGTTTGTGTTCGGCTATGACAGCCTCTACCGCCTGAATACTGGCGACAACACTGTCCTTGTATCGAGAATCCGGAAATCGCTGCTGCAGTTGAAGCAACTGGTCGCGAATCGAATTCAGTTCTTGTTGGCGTTTGGCGATATCCACCTCGACGCGCGCCGTCTGAAAGCGCTTCCCGGCAGCTTCTCTTTCTTGGTACACCAAACGGTCCCTTACTTCTCGATGCAGCGTGACTGTGGCAGCGGCACAGGGCTGCCCTGTACATACACTCAACTGGTTGAGCGCAGCCTCAAGGTCACCATCCTGCATCTGCGTACGTGCCGCAGCCATTACAGCTTCAGCACCCCGGTCTGGCGGGACGATACCAACCTTCGGAGCTTTGGTGACTGGCACTGCTTCCGCGACAGGCCCCAAGCGCTCCGCTTGAATGGACGAGATGGGAGTAAACGTCTGCTCTTTTGGGTTTGCAACAGCATCCGTACCCGCATCCTGTACGCGCTGTTCGATTTCAACCAAGTTCGACAAATAGCGAAACACGATGTGCTGGGACGCAGGACGTTGGGTCTTAAACTGCTGGCACAGTTCCCATGCACGCTCCAGCCTGTCTCGTCGATCCACATTCTCTACTTCAGCCGAAATCAACTTCTCCAGCTTTTCTTCAATCGAGCTGAAGTCCACCGGCGAGAGGCCTTGCCCCGTCGCTGAGTCATAAGTGTTGACTGTACTTGTGCCGTATTGTCGCACAGCACAACCCATCGAAAACCAAACAAAGAATAAGGTCCATCTCATGGGGATACCCCTATCACGGGTTCGGCATCTTGGGCTGGAGAGGCCGATGGATCCTCAAATGTATCCCATTTGAACTCTTCAACACTGGGGTCTGGTAAATCCGCTTGGTTGCCCGACCCCAACAAACGTGTGGAACCTTGCGGACCCGAAACACCGATGGGAACAAACCGGCGGTTGGCTTCCCACATTCCTTCCACAAGGCTTGTCCGGGTGGGTTCATCGGGAAGGGTCACAAGTGGAATCCCTGTGGACTTGGCAATGGGTACAGCCCGAAATGAGTCTTCAATCATCCCCTCTTTTTCTGCATCCACTGGCGGCGCCCCCAACAAACCCGCCGAAGCCAACCCCTGAGCGGTACCGATCCAAACTGGAAGAGCCCCATTGCTGCCTTGCAATCGAACACCTTTGCGCTTCATGGAGCGGTTGTCGTCAAAGCCAACATAGGTGACCAAGGTATACCCATCTGTCCATCTCCACCCTTCCGAGCCATACCGTGGAACGAACCCGGCAAAGGCGGCATTTCGATAGCCATTTGTCGTACCCGTTTTTCCAGCAAGAGGGACGGCCACACCGTCGATAGAGACTGCGCCATTCGCCCGCCTACCCGTTCCCCAACGAACCACATTTCGCAAAATATCGCCCATCAACCGGCCCGGTACTGGATCCGCTTGGGGTTCAGGAACCGACTCCGCCCGATACAGTACGGTTCCCACACGGTCTCGTATCTCGGCGATCAACTGGGTTGGCTGGGCCGGTGCTTGCACATCAACACCATTTGATTTGCCAGGAAACACCCACTTTTGACCGTCCATCATGCCTTGGTACAAAGAAGCCGCTTCCTGCAGGCTTAGATCAACAGCCCCCAAGGGCATACTCAGAACAGGGGGGAGCGGTTCCTGAACACCGAATGTGGTGGCCAGCGTATTCATGTACTTCATACCCACCAGCATTCTGTAGTCCGGGTGATACTGAAGAATTTCTTCGTCATAGGGCTGAGCCGCCGCCCACACAAGCAATCGCCTCTCCATGATGCCATGCAGTCGGGTCAATGTTCCCAGGGTGATACCGCTTCCGATTTGGGTCTTGGCGGCATCGGGGAGACGACTCGACCCCTCTACCCATGAACGCCAATCGGACCCTGAAATGGCCCTCCAATTCTCGCCTGCGACATCGCAACCAAGCTGCACACCGTCACCCTCGCCTTGAAGCGTCAATCGAGAAAACAGGCTCCAGTCCGGCTCAGCCAAGGGTTCGGAAGGCAAGTCATCCAATTCACCGTCCGGATCAAAGTCATCGATTTCTCGCTGTACGGCGGCCTCTCGAACTGATTTACGCAATGCTTTCACTTGAGGAATACAGTCTTCTACAGCCTGTGCCAGTCCACGGTAGCTTCGCTTCAACGCAGCAATTTTACGGGCTGCGTTCGCACCACCCTTCTTCTGAACACGCTCTCTTTCAGCTTCAATCCCTCTTCCATAGAACAGGCTTCGGAGTTCTCTTTTTTCTATGGAGTCCTGGCCCATGGCGCCCAGCAGTTCATACCGTGCAGCATAAAAGGCAAGCTCCGGAAACCTTTCACGGGTGCTGATTACACCATTGTCATCACGTATACGGCGACGAAAGGTTCGGGACTCTTCATCTTTGCCCTTGGTCATCCCAACGGACTCAGCCAAGCGAAGAAACTGATTTGAACCCAGCCTGTCCGTCAAATGGGCAAGCAACCAAATGCTACCAAGATTCTCGCTGCGGGTACCCAGCCAACTCAAGCTCGTCCAGTCTTCCCCTACATGATCCGCACGTGGGTAATACCAAGTCCCTTCAAAGTGAAAAACATTGTTCCGGTTGTCCACCACATCCGTAGGCGCCCAACCCAGTTGAAATGCCGCCTGATACAAAACAGGCTTCCACGTACTTCCCAACTGGCGACGGGCAGCAATTGCTCGGTTGAAGTTTCGATTGTCGTTGCCCCCAACCATTGCCCGGATTTTGCCTTGCTCCAGCAGCATCACTGCCCCCTGCAATTCCGTACGAACTTCGAGGTCGCAAACCAACCCTTTGTCGCTTTCACTTCGAACACTCACAAGAAAGGAGGCCCCTGTTCGAAGCATCGCCAAGATTTCATCGCGATGCTTCTTGCTGCCTTTCGCCCAAGTGTTCCCACCCTTGGCCCGTTCCAGAACCATGGCTGCCCGCTGGATTGCCTGCTTGTCCAAGGTGCATCGACCATTGGGAAGTTGCAGTTCAGTACCCGAATCATCGACGGCATGGGCCCTGTGGAAACTGCCAACCCCGGTGGCCCGACTCGGATCAAAGCGAACAGAAGCACCTTCAGGCAATGCCCAATCCTTCACCCCAAATTCTTCCACCAGCGGGCCGACCTCCGTCAAGTGATGCCATAAGGCGTAGTTGGCCCCTCGTTGGGCCGCCTCATCCAGGGTGGTAACGATGGAGATACCCGATGTGGACGGGTTGTCGATCCCCAACTCGCTAAACAACGCTGGGAATGGGGCCTGCCCAAGGCGAGATTCGACTTCATCCAACAATACGTTGGTGTCGTATTGGAACCGACCCTTCTTAAATGCAAGCGGCTCTGCGGCCAACTGCGCATGAACCTCTGGCGTAAGAAAGCCCTCATCCAGCATTCTTCGCAACACGTATCGAGTACGGCGGTGTGCGTGTTCCCGNGCCACTTCCCGCTTGGCAGGATCTGAACTCATGAAGGGGTTGTATCGACTGGGCGCTTTGACCAAACCCGCAAGGAACGCACATTCAAGCGTGGACAACTCCGACACCTCTTTGTCGAAAAAGTACCGTGCGGCAATCCCCAAACCACGACCATTGCTGCTCACATGAAACTGGTTGGCATAGAACTCAAGGATGTTTTCCTTTGAGAAATGAGCCTCTAAACGCCATGCATTAAGCAATTCCGTCCACTTGCTAGAAAGAGAACGGTCGGGCCTGTAGTAAAGATTTTTTGCCGTTTGTTGCGTCAAGGACGAACCGCCCGCGACCATTCTCCTCGCCTTCATGTTTCGCCACATTGCACGAGAAATACCCAAAAAGTCCACTCCGCCATGGTCCCAAAACCGCTGGTCTTCGGCGGCAATAATGGCCAACACCCACGAGCGAGGTATCTCCTTGTAGGGAACATAAGTGCGGTGTTCTTCCGAAAAGAAGACCCCAATTCGCGTCTTTCCATCCGCATACAAAACCGGAGACTCTTGGGCGATAACCGCGCGAATATTCTCAATAGAAATATGTTCGCCGGGTTCATCATAAACGGCATGCTTGTATGCCAGACCGCACACAATGCTCACCACCAGCAAAACAACGGCCGCAATGATGGCCAATGTAATGCTACCTCGACGACAATAGTTCACGCGCTTCCTTCGAGCAGTACAGCAAAGAGTTGAGAGAATGACGAATGCATGCTGTACTTTTCAGCCACCGCACGACACTCCTCACCCAACTTGGGAAAGGAGAGTACTCGTTGCAACACCTCAGCACACCCCTCTACATCCTCCGGTTCCGAAACAATCATCCAAGGGTGAGGTAAAATTTCAGCCGCACCATTGTATTTGGTGGTCACAACCGGCACACCGCATGCCATCGCCTCCAAACATGCGTTGGAGGAAGGGTCATACCGGGTGGGCAGAATCATCGCTTGAGCAGATGCAAGTACATGTTCAGGGGATTCGATATGTCCCAAAAACTCAACACGGTCGGATACACCCAGTTTCGATGCAAGTGCCGAAAAGTCACCCCTGCCCGCACCGATGACCTTTAACGAAAGGTCACGAATCTGAGATACCGCAGCAATGGCTGTTGCCAGCCCTTTTCTTTGAAAGTCTGCGCCCAGAAAAACCACATACGGAGACGCGGACACTGTTCCCGGCTGAAAGCGCTGTAGATCAACACCATTTCGAACCAAGCAGAGTTTGTTGTTTGGTATTGCATAGTGTCTTTCAACATCTGCCATAGCCATTTGACTGTTGACCACAACACGCTCTGAATCAACCATTGCATCCTTATCGATGCGACTCAACCATCCATCAAACCATTTCTTCGTTCGGTGTTCCGCCCACGCTGCATGACATCCCCCACCCGCACGAAAAGTGCCTCCACGACCGCCTCGTTCGAAATGCAAAAAGCCATCATAATTGTCGACGGGCAGCGCGCTCATGGCACGCTGAAGGCTTACCGCCTTCCACATCACACCCCGCCCACCAGCAGGCAAAGACCGCATACGAACACCATCAGATTCAGTCACGGCATCTGCACAAAAGACATCTACTTGGTGCCCCTGTTGAACCAGCCAACGAGAAAAAGCCAGCGCTACCCCCTCCATGCCACCCACAGGACCATAGCGGCGCACGGCCATACCAATGTTCATGGCTCATCCTGAGCGAGGTAGAGCATGCCCCACTTCAGCATTACATGTGTGGCACCCAAAGCCGCCAAGCACCAGCCGCGAATGCCATCGCGGATCCCTGCACGCAGTACCAACGCCTTGAACAGATGAAAGAAAGGGCGGAACACCACATCCCACCACCGGGCTCTCACTCCATCTTGGCGTGCGTCATCAACAAACAACTGGGCATACCGTTGAATGCTCTGAAGCTGTTCCTCTAAATCTCTGTATGGGTGATGAACCAACTCACCTGCCACCCGGTGGACGGGTCCGTCGACCTCCACCAATTCGTGTACAGAACCACCCGTCCAACGGCCGAACCGCCGGTCGAACAATCGAATGGCCCGATCAGGACGCCAAGTCCCATGATGAATTTCAGCACCCATCCAATGACCCAAGCGGGACATCTCGTACCCGGCGGCCTGAGGGCTGCGAAGGACTTCAGTAATGGCGGCTGCCAACTCCGAGTTCACGCGCTCGTCAGCATCCAAACCCAAGACCCAATCGTATGTCGCCCACCCCATCGCTCGATTCTTCTGTTCTCGATATCCCGGCCAATCGGTTTCAATGACTCTTGCTCCCAACGAACGTGCCACATCAATGGTGTCATCCGTAGAGCCTGAGTCCACAACCAACACTTCATCCGCAAAATCAACGCTTTGAATCGCCGCACCGATCCGATCCGCTTCATTTCGGGCAATGATTGTGACGGTGAGTCTTTGCACGCACATGCTCTAACCGAACCTAGCCCGAGTTATGCCAAAGCTATGTTTCATGACACATACGAAGAAGCGAGAACAACTTTTCGGAAGATGGCCACCGATGCCGGCGGTGAACTGTCCGCTATGGCGGTCATGGACGATGAAGACGGAAACCCACTGACCATCGACGCTGCCTCCTTCGGAACCGGAAGCAAGGTCCTGGTTTTATCGAGTGGTCTACATGGAGTGGAGGGATTTGCTGGCAGTGCAATTCAACTGCAGATGCTACAACAGGGCCTCCCTGATGACATTCGGGTGGTCATGCTTCACGCGCTCAATCCATATGGAATGTCAAAGGTCCGTCGTGTGAATGAAAACAACGTGGATCTGAATCGAAATTTTCTAGAAAGCGACGAAGAATACTCAGGCTCAAGCGACGGCTATCAACGACTCAACGCACTCTTGAACCCGGAAAAGCCGACGGGCGGCCTTGAATTCATGCTGACCCGCACGGTCATTCAAATCCTGATTCACGGCTACAACACACTGAAGACTGCGGTGGTTGGTGGCCAGTACGACTTCCCGAAAGGACTGTTTTTTGGTGGAGAACGTCTGGAGAAAGGGCCAGAATTACTCCTGAAGCATCTGCCTGAACTGGTCGCGGATGCAGAGAAAATCGTTCACATCGACTTCCATACTGGCCTTGGCAAGAGTGGGACATACGCCTTGCTGGTAGACACCGAGGCTGGGAGCAAAGCACACCTTGATCTACGCGATGCCTATGGGGAACGAGTGCAGCCCTGGGATGCAGACCACGGGGTGGCCTATAAGATTCGCGGCGGCCTTCCCGATGCCATGGCTCGGCTGTTTGGCGACAAAGTCGATGTACTCACCTGTGAGTTCGGTACAATTCCAGCATTAAAAGTATTGCAAGCCCTGCGCGCTGAAAATCAGTCGCACCATTGGGGCGGAAACACAAAAACATCGAAAACACTACTTAAAAATGCATTTTGTCCACCTGCAAAAGCCTGGGAAACCAACGTTTTAAATGGTGGAGCAACCGTGATTGAACAAGCGATCATACAGCTTCGCACTTAAGCGCCTTGCAATCCTCTCTCGCCCTGCATAGCATTTGCGTCTTGGGCGACGTAGGCAAGTGGTAAGCCAGAGGTTTGCAAAACCTCCATTCACCGGTTCGAATCCGGTCGTCGCCTCCACCTACAAAGGGCCTTCCAGACGATCTGGGAGGTCTTTTTTTTTTGGTATTTGTTGATCCTTTCATCAAAAAGCGGCACATTTTAACCGCCAAACAGGCTCTCAAAAGGTGTCACTAACAATGGCTATCTACAATCACTGGAAGGGCTTTTGAGTGTATAAATTTCCGATGCTCGTCACCGCCCTATTTTTTGGGGGAACAGCGTGGTCGCAAGAGTTGGGCGAACGCCCCGACCAAAAAGCCACCCAACAGGAAGCTCCTGAAGAGGCCCCTCTTCCCATCACAAAAGCACCCACTGTGTTGGAATTCGTGGAAGCGGACTTTCCAGAAGGAGCAAAGTTGCAAGGCCTTGAGGGCACTGTCGGCCTTGCAATTGAAATCGATGCAGCAGGCGTTGTCGGGCACATAGAAGTCATGCAACCAGCGGGCCACGGGTTCGACGAGGCCGCCATCGCAGCGGTAGAACGAATGAAGTTCACCCCGGCGGAAACCCGTGAAGGCCCCATACCGGTCGCCATCGAGTTTGAGTACAACTTTGTCCTCGATGAGGATGAGAAGGCCGCATCACTCAAACCCATCAACCTTGAAGGCCATGTGCGGCAAATGGGTTCTCGCGCGGATGTGGATGGAGCCACCATCGTGGCCAAAAGCAAAACCGCAGAGTTTGAAGCCATCACAGATGCGGAGGGAGAATTCAGCTTCCGAGGTCTACCCGTGGGCGTAATTTGGCTGGAAGCTCGGGCGCCCGGGCTTGAAACGACAAAGAAAACCCTGAAAATCGTAGAAGGCGAAGTCACTGACATCGCGCTTTGGATGAAACAAACCTACACGGCTGATGAACAGATGGTTGTCATTGGCGAACGTCCCGAACCAGACATCTCTCGTCGCACAATCAGTGTCGATGAGATCCGAAAGATTCCCGGGACCTTCGGAGATCCGGTTCGAGTGATCCAGAATTTACCGGGTACAGCCCGCGCGCCCTTTGGTAGCGGCCTGGTTGTCGTCCGCGGCTCTAATCCCGAAGATACCGCTTATTATGTGGATGGAATCCGAGTCCCGCTCATCTATCACCTGGGGGGTCTGGTCTCGATTGTAAACGATGACCTCGTTGGCTCCGTAGACTACCTTCCGGGCGGGTATGGGGTGGAATATGGCCGCAGCACTGGCGGCGTGATCAACATCAACACCAGCCAGAAATATCCCGAGAAATTTCGTGTCGAAACCTCTGTCGATCTTCTCGACGCTGGCGCTGTCATTCAGGGAAGAACCGGAAAAGATGACCGCTGGGGACTCACCGCAGCCGGCCGGCGTTCATATATCGATGTCTTCATACCGATATTTACGCAAAACTCCGGCTTCACAGTCAAGCCATACTGGTGGGATTATCAGGCGAAAATCGATGATCTCAACAAGGACAATGGGCGGTTCACAATCCTGGTGATGGGCTTCGGTGACAAGCTGTTTTTCGGCTCTCCCGATGACGTGGCACAAGGTACCGACCAGGACCAACAAGGGGATGCAGATGTCCGCTATGGTTCACACAGAGTCATCGCTCAATACACCCAAGAGTTTTCTCCTGAACTGACGGCACGCTTTACTCCATCATTTGGAATCGACTACATCGCTTTTGGGTTGGGCAACGATTGGAAGTTTGAAAACAAAGCTTGGTTGACCGAGATTCGTGGTGATCTACTCTGGAACCCCATCCCCGCCCTCACGTTGCGGCCAGGCGTGGACCTGATTGGTGGCCCCTACGAAGTCACCATTGAACTGCCGTACAGCCCCGAATCGTTCGCCAACACGGATCCACTGGCAGAACGGGAAGATTATGCCACCTCTTTTGAGGGTTCCGTGTGGGCGGCAGACCCGTTTTTGGAAGCTTGGATAAAGCCCATAGAAGGCTCCGACAAACTGATCATCACCCCGGGTCTTCGACTCAATACACTCTTTTTCCCGGACTACTGGGAAACCAGTCTCGACCCCCGCTTGTCGTTCCGGTATTCGCCACTTGAGTCTACAACACTCAAAGCCGGCACGGGCATCTACCACCAGCCACCCCAAGGCCCTGACTTGGGCTTCAACGCCGACGACATCCAAGTGGACTTTGAACGGAACTGGGGTTCAGAGATTGGTATCGAACAAAGCTTTGGTCCAGCAATAGAGGCAGAAGTCACGACCTTCTACAAGAAGCTTGACGATCTGATCATCGAAAACGAGGAACTGGAAACTGACGATGACCCATTTTTCGTAAATGGAGGTCAAGGCCGCGTCGTTGGAATGGAAATGATGTTGCGTCACAACCCCGTGGGCAGCTTCTTTGGATGGATCAGCTACACTCTATCCAAAGCCGAGCGGTATCAGGTTCCGACCCAAGGTGAAGAGTCGGTGGCAGGGTCAAATGAAGACGAATGGAGACCATTCGAGTACGACCAGACCCATATTCTTGTGGCCCTCGCTGGTTTTGAACTACCCAAGGACTGGGGAATCTCTGGACGTTTCCGCTATACAACTGGAAACCCATACACTCCATACGATGCAGGCATCTACGACATTGACCAAGATGCGTACACCCCCTACTCAACGGGCGCGCCTCTCTCCGACCGACTGCCACCATTTACAGCCCTCGATATGCGAGTCGACAAACTCTACACATTCAAACGGTGGTGGTTAGAAACTTACGTTGACCTGCTCAATGTGGTTCGAGGACAGAACCCAGAGGCCGTCCAATATAACTACGATTACACCGAAGAAGCGTACGTAAGAGGGCTGCCCTTCTTGCCTTCTGTGGGCTTCCGAGCGGAGTTCGAACTGTGAAACGTTTCATCCCCTTGATCTGTGTCTTGAGCTGTTCAACAACAGAATTGAGTGCATCCTGGCAACTCGACCGCCTCAGGCTTCTGGCGGTACGAGCCGAAGTGGATGCCGAACCAGATCCGGTGTTGGGTACCCGGGCTGAACCTCGCCCTGGTGAGACTGTCGTCTTCTCATCACTGAAATACGTCCCCGACGACGTCACTTTAGATGGAACCATATGGCTCGCATGTATCCCTGAAGACGCGTTTGGTTTTGGATGTGAACTGGATGAGGAAGCCATTGAGCAAGCCTTTGACTCTCTCGACGATGACTCGTCTTACCAGGATTTCATGGAGGCACTCGAGGCAGCGCGCAACGCAGGACTCATCGGCTTGGAACCAGACTGGGAACCAGCGTGGACTATACCGAGCAATGCGCTGGACACACTGAGTGAAGCGGAAGCGAAAGAGGGTGTAAACGCCTTCATCAACATTACCCTCTCCACGGGTGGTGAAACCGATCCAGAAAATGCGGAACTTGCGTTCAAGCGAATGCCTGTCAGTGATGCGACCAGCCCCAACCACAATCCTGACATTACGGACTTCGTGGTGGCAGGTGTCGCCTTAGATGGTGCGATTGGGTTCAATGCCAGACAGGGCCAGGTGTACACCATCGAACCCGTTTTGGCCGACGGCCATGTAGAAACGTACCAGTTCATCAACGGCCAAGGAGAAACCGAGTGGAGAACAGAGGAACCATTTTTCACCTGGTTCACTGAAACAGGCGGGACAAAACGAGAAAACAGAGCTTCTTTCGACAACCCAGAAAGCCTCTACCCGTACAGTTCCGTTGAATGGACTGCCCCTTCTACATCTGGGGAAATTCTGCTCCACACGGTTGTCCGTGACCGTCGAGGAGGGATGGGTTGGCGCTCCCTCCGGGTCAACGTTTTGTAAGAACCATTTAACACAAAACCTATGGGGTTTCCGAGGGACTTTGGGCGCTTCTGAGCCCCCGATTTCTTAAGACCAACTGAGGCCCTTTGACGACGCCAAGATCCCCACACGAAGATAGCGGAAATGGTGTTTCATCCTTACATTTCATGCCATAAACAACCACAGGCCTAACCACATGAAAACCCTCTTCAGGAAGGGGTGGAAGCCGAACATTAATTGAGAATGAATGGCCTTCAGAATCTATTTTGATGGCATTCCCGAGCGAATGACAGGTTTCACCCGGCACGGCTACAAATTCGCCCTTTTCGTCATCAAACCTATCCCATGTCACACCCCGGCATACAGGCACATGAACTGATCCACCAACGGCCTTTAAATGCACCTCACCGGGACTACTCACAGCGATTTCGAGGTCTGAAGCCAAGGCGGTAGCAAGCATCATAAGCAACATTTTGGAGCCTCCGTTCGGGTCCTTTGAGTCACGAGCTTACCGAATTCGGAGCCATGAGTGTCAGAGTCAACACAAAACAGTCACCAGTACAGTCATCGCGCGGGTCGGCAATTGGTGTGTTAAGGTCCGCGGCCNAGGGCCTACCCATTTTCCCATGCGTGTGTAGCGTATGAGTACATGAGGATAAGTCTCACGGGAAGTATCCCTTCCTGGTGTTCCGGAGAGTTCGATGCGCAGATTCTTTTCCCTAAAATCCTGGCTGGCACCCGCGTTGTTGCTCGGGCTTGCCCTTCACAGCCCCGCCTCTTCTGCAGAAACTCCTGCAGCGCAGGCACTGGCTGCAGCCAATGGCAATCAACCGAATGCCAACGTTGTCCAAAACCGCTTCTTCTTGAAGACCAATCGTTTTGAGGCCACGCCAATCCTGGGCTACGTGCCCAACAACCCAATGGTCAAGCGGTACGTTGGCGGCCTTCTCGGCGCGTACCACTTCTCGGAGACCTTCGCGGCTGAGGGAGCGTTCCTCTACTCGCCTGATCGTAAGTCTCTGGACCTAAAGGGACTGACCCATACACTGGTCGATATCGCGAAGGTCGATGCGGACGAAGACGGGAAGAATGCAGGATTCCAGCAGCCACTCGACAAGATGGTCATGGGTGCAACTTTCGCTGCACGCTGGTCTCCTTTTTACGGCAAAATCAACGTGATTGGTGAGACAGTTCTAAACTTTGATATCTACGGCGTCGCTGGACTCGGGATGTTGTCCATGGCCAGCTACTATGCTGTGTATGACGACACTCTCGTGGAACCACCATACACAACCTTGGTCCCTCAGGGTGAGCCCAAAAAGGTTGTACTCACACCCAATGTCGGTTTGGGATTCAACTTCTTCATCAACCAGACCATGGCACTGAAGCTCGATGCCCGCTCGTACCTGTACGTGGACGAAAAGCCAACGTACGATCCGGACAATCCTGCTACCGAAAAGCGACTTTACAACAACTTCGTGGCTTCCACTGGCATCAGTTTCTTTGTGCCAGAAATGCAGAAGCGCCGGTCTAACTTCTAAGCCGCGAAAGGACGCAATATGACCATCCTTCGAACTACACTCGTCATGCTGGCCTTCTGTACCTTCACAGGTACCGGGTGGGCTCAAGATGACACATCTTCTGACGACGAACTGGGCGATATCCTTGGCGGTTCAACCGGAGACGACTCATCGGACGACACTTCTGGTGGAGATCTTGGAGACGTCCTTGGTGGCGGTTCCGGTGAGCAAACCGCTGAGCAGGAAGCTGCAGACTTCGGCACGCCTGAAAACACCAGTCGTGTTGGCGGCAACCCAAATGAGGACTTTGTTCTCATTGAAGATGACAGCCGCAAGAAACGGCTCATCAAGACCCTACAACGCAAGAACTTCACAAAGCTGAAGAGATGGGAGGCATCGCCTCACGTTGCTTTCGTTGCCAATGACCCGTTCCTAAAGCGAAAGATCATTGGGACCGGAATCAACTACAACATCACGGAAATTTTTGCGGTTGAAGCGAACTTTGACTTCTCTCCTGACCTCGGAGAGGCCGACTGGAAGCCACTCACCAAGCAACTCATCGAAGAGAACCATGTCAGCCCTGACATCTCCAAGTTGACGTATTTTGGTTCAGCGACCTTCCTGTTCTCTCCGATTTACGGAAAGATTGCGGTCATGGGGCGCAAGATTATCAACTTCGATATTTTCGCGGGCTTCGGAATGGGCGTCACCCATACAAGTGACGACCTGCAGGCCCTGGACACCGAAGAGTCAGACGACAGAGCCGTTGTGACACAAGAGCAACTGCACCCCACCACAAACTTTGGCGGTGGCGCGCGCATTATCTTCAATGAGAGCTGGGCGCTTCGTTTGGAGGCACGTTCCTTGGTCTACATTGAGGCTGTAAATGCCACAACACTTGAGATGAAGAACAACCTCTTGCTGCAGGCAAGTGCATCGTTCTTCTTCCCTGGCATGAAATAGGTGGGCGGTACGATGATGTTTACTCAACACTTTTTCCGAGGTCCTGAGCTTATGAAGCGCACCCTCCTCCCAATCCTTGCTCTCGGCTTTACTGCATTTTCTGGAAGTGCTCATGCGCTCCAATGCAACGAAGTATCAGAAATGCTGCAGGTTGGTGTTCCTGGAAATATCGTTGCGAATGCAATGAAAGGCTCAGGGGCCACATACACCGCAGCTGACGTTAGCTGCTTGTCCAAAGCTGGGGCTCCCGCAATCGTGTTGGAGACTGCTCGCTCGATGGTCGCATCTGCAGCACCGGCACCCGCAGCAGCGCCTGAGCCAAGCCGCTCATCTGCACCTCAGTCGGGTATCGATGCAGAGTCTGACCTTGTCGGTTCTCGCACGAGTTCACGTCGCGATCTGCAAGATGAAGGTGCAGCCGAAAGCAGCGCATCGGGTGCTTCGGAAGTCAAAGCCGCAGTCAAGCTTCTTCGTGCGAAGAAACCGCTTACCGCTTCTTTGCGCCTGTATGAACTATTGAAGGCAGGCAGTCACCCAGAAGAAGACACGAAAATTAAGTACTACTTGGCTCGATGCCTTGAAGAATTGGAGATGTACCACACAGCCCAGTACTTCTTCCTGAAGGTCGTAAACCAAGGTACTGACACCCCTTACTTCAAGTACGCACTGCCCAAACTCGTGAAAATGTCGAGATACACGGGTGATGAAACGGAACTCTTGAAAATTGCCAAGCATGTGCCCCCTGAGGCCTACCCTCGTGGTTCGAAGAACCAAATGTACTACCTCATGGGTATTCGGAAGATGGCTCAGAACGATCTGAATGCCGCACGCAAGTACTTCGGCCAGATTTCAAGCAAGTCCGACTTGTATCTTCGCGCCCGCTACCTGGAAGGTGTGATTTACAACAAGCAAGGCAAGCTGAAGAGCGCAAAACGAGCCTTTATGGACATCGTTCGCCACCCAATCGAGGCACGTTCCAAGAAGGAAGCGGACGAACTGGCAGAACTGAAGGACTTGGCCCTGATCAACACTGGGCGGATGTACTACAAGATCGAGCGCTTCGATGATGCCTCGAAGTACTTCGACCTGGTCCGTCGCGAGTCGATCTATTGGCCCGAGGCCCTGTTCTCAGGCGCATGGTCCAACTTCATGCAGAACAACCTCAACCACGCCCTGGGTCAGTTGCTGACTGTGCGCAGTCCGTTCTACAACCAAGACGACTACATCCCTGAGATTGAGTACCTTCGCGCGCTCACTTTCTTCAACCTCTGCGAGTACAAGGAGGTCGAGACCATCCTGCTCTCCTTCGAAGGGGGCACGCGTCCAGTGCAGCAAGAGCTGAAGGACTTCGTGAAGGGCTACTCATCCAAGGAGCAGCTCAAGCTCGCAGAGCAAGCATGGGACACCTACTTT
>PALY01000063.1 GCA_002707085.1 Deltaproteobacteria bacterium | reverse complement strand
AGATGGCCACCCCAAATCTACCCGTGAATGCGAAACCAACTTTGCGGCAACGCTGTGTGGTAAGCGCACTTCGCAGTATTGAGACTGTCGTGCGGTGGATGGGGGCGCGGTAAGTGCTTCAGCCGGGCAGCAGAAATACCTGATTTGGATTGTTTATATCCGTGGAATCATGGGCTACACTTCACACCTGTGGAGTTCAAATATGCGCGCGATAGTCCCCTTTTTCCTCATGCTCACCTTGGGTCCGGCCTGTAGTTCTTCTACCGATAAAGAAGCTGGGCCAGAAGAGAGTTCCAGTGATGATACTGCCGCCAGTGAACAGGACACAGGGGATGAAGACATTGACTCAGATGGTGATGGCTATCTGGCATCAGAAGACTGTAATGATGCCGATGCAAGCATTTACCCGGACGCAGAGGAAGTGTGTGATGGTGTGGACAACGACTGCGATGATGTGGTTGATGAAGACTTGTTGACTTCCTACTACGCCGATTTGGATGGCGATGGGTTTGGGGACATTGACTCACAGGTAGACGCGTGCGAAGCGCCGGAAGGAATGATTGCGCTTGGGGGTGATTGTGATGACACCGATGCGGATATAAATCCGTCGGGCGTCGAGTATTGCGATGACATCGACAACAACTGTGATGGAGAGGTGGATGGAGACGACGCCATTGACCCCTCTGATTGGTATCAAGACATTGACGGTGATGGGTATGGTGACATCGATGTGTTCATCTCCGCCTGCGATGCTCCCGAAGGGTATGTAGCGAACAATACCGATTGTGATGATGTTCGGGGGACTGTGAACCCGGGCATGATGGAACTGTGCGATGACATGGACAACAACTGCGACGACCTTGTTGATGATGCTTCGTCGATAGATGCGAGCGAGTGGTATCGGGACGCTGATGGCGACGGATTTGGAAACCCCGACTCCACCATGACGGCTTGCGATGCACCGGTTGGCTATGTGCTGGATGCATCTGATTGTGATGATTCCGACCTGCGCATTTACCCAGAAGCGACAGAAGTATGCAACGGTGCAGACGATAACTGTGATGGCACCGTGGACGAAGGTTTCCCGTTGGAGACCTATTACCGAGATGCGGATGGTGACGGACATGGAAGTGTGGTCGATATCATCCTCTCCTGCACGCCAATCGCTGGCTATGTCACAGTGGGCGATGATTGTGACGATGCCGAGTATTGGTCGTACCCTGGGCTCGCCGAGCTGTGCGATGACATCGACAATGACTGCGATGGAGTGATTGACGAGGAACTCACTTGGGTTGATTTCGTACCCGATGCAGACGGCGACGGGTATGGTTCTGCAGCAGGTCCTGTAGTCACAGAATGCTCTCCACCCGATGGCTATGTCATCGATACAACGGATTGTGACGATGAAGACCCCGAAGTCAATCCTGCCTCCATCGAGAGTTGCAATGGTGTGGATGACAATTGCAATGGTGAGTTGGACGAAGGGTTGCCAACCTATGTGTACTACGAGGATTTAGACGCAGATGGTTTCGGGGTGCCAGATGGCACGGTTGATGCTTGCGATACACCGGAAGGGTACGCCGAGGTTGACACCGACTGTGATGATTTGGACGATGAAACGTATCCGGGAGCCTACGAGTTTTGTGATGGTGAAGATGACGACTGCGACGGTGTCATAGACGATGACTGTGGCTTCAGTCGGAACTTTGTTTTGTTCGTCACTGACGCTTCGATTTCCAGTTCTGAGTCTTCATGGATTGAAGACCGAGATGCGGCAAATGCATACTGTGAAAGCTATGGAGAGGGCGCGGGGATTGATGGCACAGACTATCGGATTGTGTACTCGACACCGGATGAGAATGCGAAGGACTACCTTGTGTATGAGGGTGGGGTAGGACACAACGTTTTCGACTCTTCGGGCACCTTGGTGGACGAAGAAGATCTTTGGGACGGAACGGATATTCGCCTGCCCGATATGCGTTCATGGACGATCACTGGAACCTGGAATGATGGTGAGTTCCATGAATGCTCTGGGAGCTACCCCGCTGGCTCGTGGCCGATTTGCCAGTACTGTGATCAAAAGTTTGCTTGTGGGAGTTCGTCAGACAACCCGTTTGAGCCAGGAGCATGTTGCTGGACGGGCAACCGGGCCATTGTTTGTATGGCGACCATTGATTGACCTAATGCTCTAAGTATTGGGATCGTTCCAGCCATTGTGGGTCTGGATAGTACGCGAACACAAGCTTCCCACCTTTGATGGTATCAATGATTTCGCCCGCCACATCGGGGTCCAATGCAGGACACCCGTGACTGCGCCCAGTTTTCCCATGACGCCTTACATATTTGTCATCCGCGTATGTGGCTGAATGAATCACGATGTGTCTGTCTTTCGCATTGTCGTTGAATCCTGCTTCAAGGCCATCTAGTTTTAGGCTCGTTCCATGCCGTCCGGTGTAGGTCTCATCGGTTTGCATCAGGCCCACATTGGATTGATTGGAACCTGGTCGGTTGCTAACCGAATCCATTTCACCATCGTGGTTGCGGTCAGAGCCTTGACCATGGGTTGTATAGGTGTGGTGTAGAAGGGCTTGGCTTTCCAGATCGATCACCCAAAATCGTTTTTCGGAACTGTGAAGTTCATAGTCAATGATGGTGACAACCGCGCTTTGAGCCCGGCCTTCGGTGAATGCTTGCTCAAAGGCATGGAGCGCTTTCGAGAAAACCTCCTCCCGGAGGCCCGTGTTTTCAAACATGTCGGCGGGGATGTTTCGAGCCGTCGCCGCATTCTGATTGGAACGCATTCTACGTTGAAATTCCTGGTTGCCCACAGCCGGCTGTGTGTGCGTGCTGGCACGGGTGTTTGTGGCCAGTTGTTCAGGTGCGCTGTGGTTGGCTGCACGTTGCTGTTGCATGGAACTCATTGGAAAAATCTGTACAAAATGAAATAGACACCGGAGCCTGCCAGTCAACACCAGCCCGGGTTCTTCCGAACATTTGTAGAGAGTCGGGTATGATAGCGATCGCTATGCGTTTCGTTTTGCTATGTGTCTTGGGAATTGGATGTTCCGAGTATTCGGTGGTGACCAAGCCACCCTTTACCGGAGCAAGTGATTCTGCTGCGCCCGATGAGGAGTCTCAGGACACGTCCAGCCCAGTGGGGGATTCAGGTGCCCCTGATGAAGAAACAGGAGACCCTCCTGACACCGATCCCCCGGATACCGATCCCCCGGATACCGATCCGCCGGACACTCCACCCGTGCCCGATGAGTTCTCCTTGGGTTGGCACATCTTGGACGAAGGAGAATGGGTATCCACCACCACTGATCCTGCACATCAAGTGACATACCATGGCGATACAGACAGCTATTGGTATGAGCCTTCAGGGAATCACGGTTTGATAGACAGCAGTGACCCAGATGCGAGCTTTGCATCGATGCGAGACTATGTGTTGGAGCGTGTTCCAGACCCGACTCATGCGCTTGGCAATCTTCATTACTATGCAGACAGTGATGTGACTTCCTTTCGCTATGCGACCTTCACCTATATTCTCTGTGATTTTTGGGTGGAGTCGGGGGATGACCCTGATTTGTACCGTTTGGATACGGGGCCGGTCGATGATGGGATTGAAGTGCTGATCAACGGTCAAATCTTAGATTTCTTGCGGCTTGACGAAGGGGGAGACAGTTGGGACTTGGGCGATCATATTCAGCTTGATTCCCGCAATACCCTGATAGTCATACTGGTCGATAATGCAGAAAGGAACAAGTTTATCCAGGACATGGCGTTTTGGAGGGGGGACATCATGGTCACCGGCGGTCCCACACCGCCTCCCGTTTTCTCGCCATCGCATTAGAGGGGTGATTCCAGGAGGACATCATGCCGATACTTGACGACGTTTCCAGCCAAATGAAAGATGCCATGCGCACGAAAGCCAAGGTTCGTTTGGGGGCGCTGCGCAGTGTGCGTGCAGCCTTTCTTGAAGCATTAAAGGCAGATGGGTCGGACACTTTGGCGGATGAAAAGGCGATCTTGATCCTCCGTAAACTGGCGAAACAGCGAAAAGAATCGATCGATGCCTTCGACAAAGCGGGCCGAACAGACTTGGCCGAACAAGAACGCGGTGAGTTGGCGGTTCTGGAAGGCTTTCTTCCGAGCCTTGCAGATGAAGCAACGACCACGGAGTGGGTCAAGGCCGCCATTGCTGAAACGGGAGCACAATCCCCTGGCGATATGGGACGAGTGATGGGTGCCGTCATGAAAGCGCATAAGGGCGAAGTTGATGGTGGTTTAACCAAGACAATCGCGTTGAAGTTGCTTTCATAGTCGCAGTGCGTATTTTCTTATCGTGACGAAGATGACCCAGTCTGCGGCTGGAACTCTGGTCGTCTACTCGTCATTCAATTAGTACGGCGTTGGTAATAAAGACCTGTAATAGGAGGCTAAAATGGGTATCAATCCATTCATTGATGCTGAAGCACCGCCGCCACCAAAAAAGGCGTACAAACTCACGCTGAAAAATACAGGTTTGGTCATTGATGTGGATCCCGACAACCTTCCTGATGAGGAAGGGGAAAAGGGAAGTTTGTTGTCCTTGCTGCTTGATGCAGGGATCGAGGTCGATCATGTGTGTGGCGGTGTCGTCGCCTGTTCTACATGCCATATCTACGTGAACAAAGGGCTGGAGAGCGCTCCGGAGGCCATCGACGAAGAGGAAGATCAGCTCGACTTTGCACCGGCGTTACGCGATGAGTCTCGTTTGGCCTGTCAATGTGTTCCCGACGGAAGCGTAGATGTTGAAGTTGAACTTCCGGAATGGAATCGAAACGAGGTTTCTGAAGAACCTCATTAAGTAAAGGGGCTACCTTATGGCTCAAACTGCTCTGATAACAGGTGCCAATCGAGGCATTGGACTTGAGTTGTGTCGCCAACTTGTGGCGCGCGGAGATCAAGTGATTGCGACTTGTCGTGGAGGTTCAACTGAACTTCATTCGTTGGGTGTTCGTGTGGAAGAAGGCGTTGATGTCACTTCCGATGATTCCATTGCTCACCTTGTGCGTCGCTTGGAAGGCCTTCCCATTGATCTGCTGATCAATAATGCTGGAATTTTAAACCGTGAGAGCCTGGAGCATCTTGATTTTGAGTCTGTGCGTTGGCAGTTTGAGGTCAATTCAATCGGTCCGCTTCGCGTGAGTCATGCCCTTGTACCGCAGATGGGTCCGGGCAGTAAAATAGGGATTGTCACCAGCCGAATGGGGTCCATTACGGACAATACATCTGGCAGCCGGTACGGTTACCGCATGAGCAAGGCCGCTGTAAATATCGCAGGTGTCAGTTTGGCTCGTGATTTAGCCGAGCGTGGTATTGCAGTCGCGTTGCTACACCCCGGCTATGTCCGAACGGATATGACCGGAGGCCAAGGGCTGGTTGACACCGATGAAGCGGCCGGTGGTTTATTGGCTCGAATGGATTCTTTGAGCATGGATAATTCTGGAAGTTTTTGGCATGCAAATGGCGAGAACCTGCCGTGGTAGCGCTTAGAACGCATAGGTGTCGTATTGAAGGCATACGTGCGGCCGTTTGGGTGTTGACCCTACGGATTTCGGGAGACAAATGAGTAAAGGTACAGCCACTACGTTCAAGTCTGCATTGCTGGCGGGAGTTTTGGTGCTGGCGCCCCTTGGGATCACCTTTTGGGTGTTTTTCGCGCTTGTGGGGCTTGCGGATGGGTTGATTCGGATGTTGCCAAGTGCATGGCAACCCTCCACATACCTGGGTTTTCCCATTCCAGGCTTGGGCGTGCTGGTCGCTTTGATTTTGGTCATGGGTACCGGATTCTTTATGCGGTACTTTGCCGGCCAAAAAGTCGTTGAATGGTATGAAGGTGTGTTGGGGCGGGTACCCTTGCTGTCGGGTGTGTACCAAGGACTCAAGCAACTCACCAATACAGTGTTCACCCAACGTGGCCAGCATTTTCGGCAAGTGGTGTTGATGGAGTATCCACGCAAGGGTCTGTACTGTTTTGCTTTTGTGACCAACGAGGAACCCTACATGACGGTTGAGGGGCAGTCAGAACGACTGATTAGTGTGTTCTTGCCTACGACCCCAAATCCGACCAGTGGTTTCTATTTACTGGTGCCAGCGCGCGACTTGATGAAGGTTGATATTTCCAGTGAGGAAGCCTTCAAGCTCATCATGAGTGCGGGCATCGTGACCCCAGGTGGCCCGCGATTGGCCAATGACTGGGTAGGGTTCACCAACCCTGGAATGCCTGCTCCGGCACTGCCTGCCCAAGATGCGGAGTAGTTGGACGCCGCCTTCTTTGATGGGTGATTCGCCCTTCGGGCCATCATCATCACTTGTTTATAGTTGTGCCTCGATCAAGTAGAGGACTTCATTGTCGCTGATGGGCGGGCGAGGACCACTAAAGGTTTGGGGTGCGATGCCGCTATGTTGGGTAAGCTTTTGGTGGGTTTTGTCCGCTTGGCTGGCATCGGTAATCAAGAACACTTGTACGAAGCTATTCATATCGTCGAGGGCAAATGGCTTCACAATCTTACCGCTTTGATCGACAAGCCGGCCTCCAGCCCCATCGGACCATGATGCGATGGTGTACAGGACTTGGTCTCCACCATGAAGAATTCGGTATGAGAGCGGCTTAGCGCGGTCATATTTAAAGTCTACCGACGTGGGAGGCTTGGCCTTAAGAACATCCGCTGTACGTGGCGCTGGGGTTGTAGGTTGGTTTGTTTTGGTCGGTNCNNCGNTTGCGGGTTCGNCCGTTGGTTTNGGTTCCTTTNGNGGNAGNGGGGCTGGAAACGANACCCGGNCTGGTGCTTTGGTNGCCGGTGCCACNGTGACNGTGGNNGCTGTTGGAGAGTCCGCNTGTTTACCACTTTGAAGACCAATNAAAATGACAACNGCCGCNCCGGCCAAGCCNACGATTTCAGTCGGGATTCNNGCAAGCCTCCGCTGTAGCCANGCGACCTGTGATCCTGGNACNGGTTGTGCTTGAATGGCTGCGATNGTTCTNGCTTGNAAGCCCTTNGGTGANGGCACCATGCCNTCGTCATGCANCAGNGCCAGAGATTGTCTCATGGCTTCCAAATCCGAACTTAGNGAAATNTCTCTCGCAATGGATTCAGNGACGGACTCTGCNTCNCGCTTGGACAGNGANNGNTCGAGGTAGGCCGATAGNCGATTTCTNGCGAAGAAACTGTCCATTACACTTCATCCAAGTGGGGAGACATATTTCGGGCCAATGTNAGTCTGCCGCGGTGAATGCGNCTGCGGGCCGTACCAAGNGGAAGTTCTAAAACTTCTGCGACTTCATCTTCAGTGAGACGCAAGATGTCTCGAAGAACTACAGCGGTNCGGAAATTTGGNTCCAGTTCGCCCAGAATTCGTTGAATNAGGGCGGANCGGGGAGGNAGATCNTCTTCNTCACNGGNNTCATGCTCNCCAACTAAATCCACCGCCAANCGAAGNANCCATGGGCGGATTTCTGTNGCTACATCGAGNCTGTGCATGGCCTGATGNGCATGGAGAAACACTTGTTCTGCGACGGNCTCNGCCTGTCTGGGGCCTACGCAGCGNANACACAATGCGTACACATCGTCTTTGTGCTCTTCAAGCACATNNTGGAANGCCTCAGGCTCTCCGGCGTGAAACCTTCGGATTAGGTCGCTGGAACCTGTCATGATGGCTTAGTCGTCNCCACGAGGATCCATCCGCAATCTTTGACCCGACTTTACAGCGTCAAGGATGGTGTCCATGGAGATGCGATGCAGTGGGAAAATTGCNTTTTTGACCCGAGCGCCTTTGAGGGTGCAACCATCCAAGTTTGCGAAATCCAGATCCGCACANTCNAGCAATGCNCCATCCAAAGAGGCATCTTTGAGNTTGGCATGCCANAGGCTNGCGTTCGATAGGTTNGCACCGGAAAAGGTACATCGNGTCAGGTTGGCTTCCGCAAGTTTGGCACTTGATAGGTCCGTATTGTTGAAGCTGATGCCATTAAGGTCAACACCNCGCAGGTCTACGCCAGAGAGGCTGTTGCCTCGTCGAATGGCATCTTGGACCTGCTTTCGGGTCAATGTCCCCATGGCAGTAGAGTAATCATCTTGGTCAGAACGTCGGCGGCTCATGCGTGTTTTGCCTCGGCTTTGGTCCAGGGTCGGAGCAGGATTTGAANGGCGTGGGTAGCGAGAGAAAGACCCTCTACCGTACGGAAAGATTCCGCATAGTAAATACCACCCGGATTCACAGTGTTGCATTCGATTAACGCGCTACCGATGATGTCGAGACCCGCAATGACAATTCCGTTCCGTTTTAGGTGCGGACCAATGGCTTCACAGATGGCAATATCNGAGTNNGTGACTTCGGTNGCGACTGGGGTACCGCCCTGCTGTACGTTGTGCTGCAAGANACCCGGNGCCCGGGTGCGCAAGTAGGTTCCGACTATTTCTCCATCGACCCAAAATACTCGTTTTTCTCCCTGGTCTGCTTCAGGTAAATAGGCCTGAATTACGACTGGACCCGGAANTTGACGCCGGACTTCACCAAAAATCCGNACGACCTTTTTGGGATCAAGAGCAAAACGTACACCGCGTCCACCACTGCCTAAGGATGGTTTGATNACCACTCCNTGTGGCTGGTTTTCNGCAAAAAGTGTGGCGGACGCAGGATCGGTAGTGACCAAGGTGAGTGGTCTTGGGACGTCCGTTAGGGTGGCGAGCCATGCTTTTGATCGCGTTCGGGCCATTCCTGCTGGATCGTTTATGACCCGTACGCCCCGATCTTGTGCCATGAGGGCCAGGTTCATCACGGAATTGGTGAGAGGGTTCGCTCGTAAGAGAAGCAGGTCGAGCGTAGAGACCTCGATGTACCGGCGGGTCAATTGATTGGTCCGAAGTTTATTGGCCAGTTCGGCGGCATCTTTACATGGAGCATCCAGGACGTAGGCGCGGGTAACCAATCGACCTTGTCCGGTGACTTCCAGGTCATGCGCCTCCATAAATCGGATCTGATGACCATCCACGAGCGCAGCTTGCGCAAGGTGAGCTGTGGTCCATGTGGGACGGATGACCGCAGCGCTGGAGATGAGCATCCCAATAAGCATAAGTCCGTGTATCCCGGCATTTGAGCTGAGGGGTCGCTTAGTGGCCTATTTCTCCGAGTAGGAAATTGGCCATCGACTGCAACTGGTCGGGTGCCTCTGAATTCGATGCCACTTCTTTGTATCCAGCGCGAGCTTGTTCGGTTTTACCCAATCGTCGGGCCAAGTCTGCCAACTGATATTGGGCTCTGGCGATGCGAAGGGGGTCTCCGGGTTGACCCACCCCGGCTTGAAGGAAGGACATGGCGAGTTCTTGATATTTTGGTTCCACGACCTGCGAAAGAGTCTTGAGTGCCATGCCTGCTTTCCGTTCTGCATCCGATATTGAGGGGAGCGACAGGAACTCACGCACGTGTTCGTCACGTTCTGCTACAAAACCTCCTCGATGTGCGACTCTCGCCAAGTTGTACAGTAGCACCGCCTTGGACTCTGGAATGAGGTCTTTTTGCAGTTCAACTTTCCCCAAATCCAATATTTTCCGGGCGGCGATTGGACCATCCAAGCCACCGACGTAGACGCCCACCGCTTGGTCTCGCGCGGTCCAGCTGGCATTGAGGTAAAGTTCAGCAATATCGAGTGGGGCGTCACCGAGGACGACGGCAATGCGAGCAGCTGTATCGTACCGTTCCCAAACAGTGGGTTCGTCTCGATCGGCCCAAGTGTTTCTGGATGCATCAATGGCAGCTTGAACCTGTACATTTTTATCGCTGGAAATTGTGCGTTCTAAATTGGAACCCATAGCGCTGAAGTAGTTGTTGGTACATGTGCTAATCGCGTGAGTTCTGAACTGGCCTCGTGTTGAATAGGTGGCCAGGTCTGAATCGTAGCCTCCGAAGGTGTTTGCACTGAGCTTTTGGTATTTACGAACAGTGTCATCCCCAAAAGGGCATGGCACCTCATCGAACCGAATTCCTGTTGCGAAGGCCTGGGATAAAATCAGTAGAACCAGCATCATCGAATCCAACGGAGTGTGGCAAAAACGGAGTCGTTATCTTGGACAGTGGTTAACGGCCCACCCTCCCAAGCAAGCGCGTCTATCAGTGTCTGTGGTGCATCGTTCGGCCCATCAATGAGTACTGCGCCGAGACCAAGGGAGATGGGGTCTGACACGCGCCAGTTCAATTCGGGTCGAACCATGAACTCGGAAAATGTGGTGTTTAGCAATCCGCTTGTTTGGACCATCAACCGGTCTTGTGCCAAAGACAGGCGGGCTGTACCTGCGACTTCGATGACCTCTTCGGCGGTGAAAGCCATGATGTCAGGAGCATCAATCCATCTATGGTATCGGCCCTCGGCTGCGACAAAAAGTCGGCTTCCGTAAGACCAGTCTAAGCCCAGTCCAGCAGCCAAGGCCGGCCGGGTGGTTGCAGCCAACCACGGTTGTTGAATGACCTTGTTTGACCACCAAGCTCCCTCTGCTCGAATACTCACTGGCCCAGCAACTGTCGACAGCTCTGCTCCCGTCATCCAAGTCCGTGGCCAGCGAATGGTCAGGGGGTTGGTTTCAAGTAGACCGTTTAGTTCGTCTATTTCCGGCAGCGTCCTCGTTTCCAGCATGGATTGGAATGATCCATCGAGCTTGGTAGCAGGTGCGGACGCACGTAGGTTGGCAGCCATGATGGCAAGGTCAAAGCCGGAACCTTCCCATTCAAGTCGTCCAGCAGCATTGCCATTGATTGCGAAGGCTTCGGGTTGGCCGCTTGCTGCAAAAGCATCATTTAGAGACCGCATGGTACTGGGATCAAGGTCGGAGATGGTCGAGCCAAGCTGGTCTAAGGGGCCGGATAGCAGCAGACTGGAGCCACCTTCCCAAGTTGCCGCATCATTTAGAAAGTCTTCGATCATGCCTGGGCGAATCAGCGACCAGTCGCTTCCCATGATTGGAACTTGATCCGTACTTGGAAACGGTTGGACAACCATCTCCAAGCGCAGCGTGTCCGATCCTGCTTGTCCTGTGACCATGGGTGTCGGAGTCCGTAGGGCCTCTATGGTTGCCAAGGGACCCGCACGAAGGTCACGCGGGTTCAACACATCCACAACCGGTAAAAAGTCCAGTTTTCCCCAGCGTTCGATGAGTAAACCGGCCCGAACGTGTGCGGGACCCGCTGGTCCAGACCAGCCGGATTCTGCTACGCGAACGCGCCAAATGGCTTCAGTGTCGGCCCCATGACGCAGTTGATGTTCACCGTCGACACCAATGAACCATTGGCCGTGGTCGAGTTGTTGCTTGGCTCGCGCCCGAATCCAGGTCCATGTTTCCACGGTGTCTTCTGTGTCCGAGTCTTTTGAGAGGTCAAAGGCGACCAGCGGTTCTATTGTGACACCCACTTCAGGTGGGCGTTCGGCTTGAGCGGAAGCCAATGTCAGAATCAGAAATGGAAGCATGTCAGCCGTTCCTTTCTAAGTACCCGACCGTAAACGTTTCTTCTGGGATCTCTTCTGCAGGAACGTTCAACTTCCATTCAGTAACGATCATCTCAGTTTGTGTTCCCCTACTTAGATTCTTCATGATTGAATGCGTGGGAAATACGGTTCCATTGTCATTGGCGGTTTTGGTGATGGTGAGCGTCTTTTTTGGCTTTCCATGCTTGTCGAAAAACTCGACCTTTCGAGGCAGATAGTCCGACTTCGTGACATGCGCGCGAATGCGGCTGTAACTTGATGTCCCACCCGGGATGCTATCGACCACCCATGTGGTCTCGTCTTCTGAAACCAATGTGTGTTTGGACGCATTGTTGGCTGAAACTTCCAGGTCTTCGAAGGAGAAATCACTTCCCATGAAAGAACCCGAGCGTGCCTTTCCGGCAATCCGATTCGTCTTCTTCAATGCAGGTAGGTAGAGCAGTTGTTCGTCTACCCGGTCTGGGTTGTCCACCACAACAAGTTGTGTGCCGGCCACATCGGATGGGTGTGAAAAGCGAACGTAACTACGGACAACATCGCCATCTTTGCGGACGCGCATTTCAAATTGGCGTTCACGTTTGGAGCCATTCTTGCTCACCAAAATCATGTGCATCTGCTGAATGCCATTGTCTACCCGTTGAACATCTCCGGCTTTGTCGATGATTTCTTCAGGAGTCAGGGCAAGACTGTTGGTTGAGAATAGTAGGGCGATAGCAGTAAAGAACAGTTTCATCATTGCTCCTGTGTTTTAAACCAAGCGTGCAGGGCTGCGGTATGAATGGTGGGTGCGGGTTGCCCCGACTCATGCGCGCGAGCCTGAACGTCCTCGAATTCGGGGGCAGCATGAAGAACTTCGCCGCGCAGTGCGCCAATCTTTACTCGAATAGAGCCATATGTTGTTTCCACTGTTTCGTGCCACCGGTCCAGTACGGTGCGCTCGGCCGTATATCTGCGCACGCCAAAGGTCGATCCATGTCTGATCATCGCTTCTGATACTGCATCCACCTTTTCTTTGCTCGCCAACGCTGTGACCAGCAGCCCGCTACGTCCTTTCTTCATCAGTATTGGGCTTGCGAATGCGTCAACTGCTCCCGCGTCCAATAATGCCGAGATTAATGGCGGAAGGTGTTCGCCAGGTAGGTCGTCTACCTGCGCTTCAAGAACTTCAACAGAAGTTAAACTACCCGCGGAATCCACATTCTCGCCCAAAACCATTCGGATAATATTGGGAGAGTCTTCGGGGTTGCGGGTGCCGGCACCGGTCCCGGTGTTGATAATGGTCATCGAGGGCATGGAGCCTGGTTTTGCCAAGGCCGCCAATAATGCTGCTCCAGTCGGAGTTGTACACTCGCGGCCGTGTGGGCCAGTGCGGACGGGCCATCCTTCCAGTAATTTCAATGTGGCGGGTGCAGGCAGCGGCATGTTCCCATGAGCGGTTTGAATGGTTCCGGTGGCCAGGGGAGGCGGATTTGCGATGATGTGGTCAACTTGGAGGTTTTCCAAGGCGAGGGCAGCACCTACGATATCTGCGATGGAGTCCCATGCTCCAACTTCATGGAAATGGACATCAGCGACTTCTATTCCGTGTACCGATGCTTCGGCGATGGCAATGCGTTTAAATACGGCCAGCGATCGGCTGCGAACACGGTCGGGCAAAGAAGCGTTTTCAAGCATCGATTGGATGTCTGCCCATTTTCGATGATGGTGATGTTCGGTGGTGCATTCCACTAGAAAATGAGTGGCTGCAAATACACCGCGCTTGACCGTGGACGTAGACACACGCAAACCGTCGACGGGGAGTTTTGCCAAACCCGATTCAATGAACGATAAGTCGGCACCCAGATCGATCAATGCCGCACAGACCATGTCCCCTGCGATTCCACCCACAGGGTCGACGTAGAGGGTCCGGCTCATGTTCGTTCCGTATTGATTCGCATGGCCATCATCGCAGCCCCAAAGCCGTTGTCGATGTTGACCACGGATACTCCTGTGGCACATGCATTGAGCATTCCGAGTAGGGCCGCGAGTCCATTGAAACTGGCTCCGTACCCGACAGATGTTGGCACTGCGACGACAGGGCAGGCAACAAGGCCGCCAACCACACTTGCCAATGCGCCTTCCATGCCTGCAATTACGATTACGACGGATGCAGACTGCAGTTCTTCTTGATGTTTTAAAATTCGATGGATTCCAGCAACACCCACATCCCAGAATCGCTTGATTGGATGTCCAAAAGCTTCTGTGATGACCGCAGCTTCCTCCGCTACTGGCAGATCAGATGTGCCCGCACACACAATGGCGATCGTGCCCCTGACTTTTGGGGGGATTGGCGCTTGAGGCCCAGGAAGATGAAGAACGCGCGCTCGGCTATGCCAGATCGCTGTAGGAAGAGCATCACAAATATGTGCTGCTTTTTCGTTATTCAATCGTGTCACCAGGCCTTCTTGGTTCGACATTTGAAGGTGCTTGAGGATGTGAACCATGTCCGCCGCCTCTTTGCCCTCACCGAAAATTACCTCGGGGTGTCCAGTTCGACGCAGGCGGTCAGTGTCCACTTCTGCAAAGGAAAGTGACGGGGGTTTCGGTGTGTTGATTTGCGCCAGTGCGGATTCGACTTCAAGGTCTCCGGACTGGACGGCATTCAACAGCGCTCGCAGGTGTTCAGGAAGCACGTTGTGTGATTAACGTCAACGAGGCGTGGCAGCGACGTCCGGATGGTGTGAGAATGGTTGATATGAGCGTGTTTTTACTTTTTCTGTCGATGTCGGTAGCCCAGGCAACTGGTTTGCAGATGTATGAGCGCGCGGTCGGGTTGATCGAGGATCGCTACCTTCGCCTTGGTGAATTCGATGCTGAAGTCGCTTTTGGATTGGCTGGAGAGCAGGCAGAAGGAAGCATTCCATGGTTGATTGTTGATGTAGATGGCGGTGCGGTAACAATTACTGATGCGGCACATGGAAAGACACGCACAGTCAATCTTGTGGCTCCAGATACGTCGCCGACCATTGCAGCTTTACCAGACGCCTTGGAACGTTTGGAGAATGCAATTCTTTCGATGGAGAGTCCTGTTGGACCCGATATCGATGTGGCTGTGACCCTGCTCAAGGGGGTGGCCAATGGGTTGGACAGGCACTCTGTTGTCATGGCGAAAGGGCGCCTTGAGCGTTTTGATACTCGAATCAAGGGCAAGTTGACCGGAATTGGTGCCAAGCTTGGGGTGGGCAGTGGCGCATTGCAGGTGGAAGAAGTCTTTGATGGCACGCCTGCGATTCGGGGAGGCCTGATGGTGGATGACATTATCGAACGGGTGGATGGAGTGTCGACCCGGGGAATGTCAATCAGTCAATCCGTCGAGCGTATTCGTGGCCCTAAAGGTACTGAGGTGACGTTGACCATCATTCGGCGTGTTGATGATGGGACCGATGAAGAGCGTGATCTTGTTCTTGTTCGGGATGAAGTAAACATTCCCAACGTGTCATGGAAGATGGGTGATGACGGTGTCGGGGTGATTGAAATCGATCATTTCAGCGAACATACTGCACGATTGACAAGGAAGGCTTTGGTGGCATTCCGTAAAGGGACTGCTTCTGGAGTTCCACTTCAGGGGATCGTGCTGGACCTTCGGAACAACACCGGTGGATCGATGATCCAATCTGCAGAGACTGCAGACATGTTCCTTTCCGGTGGGGTGATCGTCGAGACTGCAGGTCGCGATGGGAAGCCGGTTCCAAATCTATTGCAGACATTGAGCGCCCACCCAAAGGTGGGGGCTGCGGAAGAGCCTCAAGTTCCAATGGTGGTTTTACAGAACCAACGGTCCGCATCTGCATCTGAGATTGTTGCTGGAGCGTTGGTTGCTTTGAATCGTGCGACGATCATTGGTCGAACTTCATACGGAAAGGGCACGGTTCAAAAACTGTATACACTGCGTGGTGGGCGCGAACGGGTTCGCATGAAGCTAACGGTTGCCGAATACCAACTTGCGGGAGGCATTCCAGTTCACGGCGAAGGCATAAAGCCTGACCTGAAAATGAGACACACCGTATTCAATCGGTCTGGGGCGTGGGTTCCACCCATACAAGATGAAGGAATCCCTGTTGTCATCGGCGCAGATGAACGCAGTGGGTGGCGTATGGAGGGAACTGCAGACCTGGAGGCTGACCCGTTGATGGATATGGCGCGTACACTCGTACTGAGTGCCGATGGGGTGACCCGGGCCGACGGTTTGGATGCGATTGAACGCTTGAACCCAAATTTTCAAGCAGAGTCATCTGCTGCACTTTCGAGAACTTTCGGGTACCGAGAGATCGATTGGCGAGCGAGCGAGGATGGACCCGGTATTCTTGATGTGGGGGCAACAATTGAAGTATTGGATGTGGCTCGTTCTGGTCAAGATGTGCAGGTGAGGGCGGAGGTCACAAATTCTGGGCCCGCGCCTTTGTATCGTGTACGGATCCGTTTACTTGCGGATGATGGCCGTGTGCCTTGGCACAATTCGACGATCCCCATCGGCTTTATTCCGCCTGGGGAATCAGCGCTAGGGGATGTTCGCGTCGCCATTCCCGTAGCGAGTCAGAGCCGGCAAGACCGGGTTCAGGTTCGCTTGGAGGCGGATGGCCTTGACCCGGTTGAATTGGAACCAGTCTCGCTTTCTATAGAGGGCGTTGAAGCGCCTACCGTAGCTGCGACTGCGACATTGGTTCCTCACGACGATCACCATCGAGTAGAAGTCGAACTGGTGAACTTGGGGGACATAAATCTGACGGGTGTTCGGGCCAGCTTTGGTTGGCGAGATGATAGCGGTATTGAGCTTATTGATAAGGAAGCGCTTCTTCCCGTATTGCCTGCTGAAGGAAAGGCTCGAGTAGATCTGGAATTGAGGGTGCTGGAGTCGGCAGACCCCGTGGTGATTCCAGTAGAATTACGGGTGGATGCAGAGCGATTTCAGTCTGTTTTACGAGTCCCAATCGATGTTCTCCGAAGTGGAGAGTCAGTCTACATTCAGAAGCCCGTAGTTCGTGTGGACGCCCCGACTCTTGCGGATTCCGATGAGGTCGCGATTTCGATCGATGCCAGTGACGACTCGCTTATTTCAAGCGTGGCATTGTGGTGGCACGGAGAGAAGCGTGAATGGATACCTGGGGATGGACCCAAGCTGTCGCGAACTTTTGTATTACCGGTTGAAACTGGGTCCAATCGTTTAACGGTTGTCGTTCGCGATGATGATGGGCATGAAGTGCGTGTTCGCCGGTATGTGTGGAGTGATCAATCTCCAGTGAGTGATTCAGTAGAATAGCGGAAGAGGTCGGTGGTACCCCTGTTTATTCGTCCATGTCTCCTTCGATGACACGCCAGTTTGCTGCAGCCACCGCATCGAGATCGAAGCCTCCTGTTGTTCCACCGTACCCATCAATGTTCATCCCAGTGTCTTGGATGCGAATAAACCGGGCCGATGTAAGCCCCAAGTCTGCAAGATCGAACGCATCACCACCGGCGGTATCTGGGTCGGTGGGATCGACCAAAAGGTCACTGGTGGCGTAGACCGAACGTACGCCTGCACACCCAGGGAAGTTGCCTTCCGCATCCAATGGATCACAGGCCCATTCGTGCCATGTTTCACCATCAACGCTTGCCTCCACGTAGGCTGTTTCGAACCAACCGCTGAAGGGGTTTTCGAATACGAGAAGATCAGGTCCGGGGCCATCAACGATTTCAAGATCTGTCATTTCGAGA
>PALY01000062.1 GCA_002707085.1 Deltaproteobacteria bacterium | reverse complement strand
TCAGGGTCCAATTCGTCTACCGAATACCCCGTCTTCTCCGAAATCACGGAAAGCAAATCCCCAAGAACATCCACATCCGATGAAACAGCGGGCGCGGCAGATGCAGGCTCGGGTGCCGGTGCCGGTGCCGGTGCCGGAGATTCAGAAGCCACTGGGACGGCGGGGGCAGCAGGGGCAGACCCAAGTTGGCTTGCCAACCAACCCGCCAAAGTCTCAATCGTTGGGTAGTCGGACAACCTAAAGTTCTCGTCCGGTGCCAATCCGTACTGTTCGCGAACCTGACCAAAAATCTCGGCCTGTTTCACCGTATCGATGCCCAAATCCGCTTCCAATTCGTATTCAGGATCCAGTTCATCCAAGCCGTACCCGGTCTTCTCGCCGATCACTTTCAACAGATCATTCAGTACCTGACCGCTTGAAACACCCTCTCCCGAAGCAACTTCCACATCCGCAGATTTTGCTTGCACTCTTTCGGTTGGGGTTGGGGTTGGGACAGCTGGTTCTACCGGTTCAGCAACCGCGCTTTCTACGACTCGAAGATGCCGAACATCCACAATCATTTCAGGAGACTGCAGGCCACTCGTCGACCGCAACCAAGTTTTATGACGCTCCGGATCGATGATTCTGTTCTCACCGTCGGCCACTTTCTCCCAGGCGAGCAAAGCCAACTGAGAGCCAAACCCAGCCGCCAGACGGATTCCATATCGGAGCGCCATCGACCCACCGGGAGAAAGGGTCAAATCACCCAAATCTGGATCGGGTTCTTTGAGGTTCGGAATCGGCGGTACTCGCCCATACTGAAGCGCCTTCAACACGATGGTGTCTTCAACACCAGCACCCATCGGATGGCCGGTAAAGCCCTTGGTGTTTGTCACAACAACCTTCGAAGCCGACGTACCAAAGGCGCGCCGCAAGCTCTCAATTTCGGCCGCCGCTGAACCGCCCTTGGCAGGCGTATAGGTCTCATGGCTCATGAACATGGCATTGTGTGCGAACGTAGAACGATCGACACCCGCAGACTCTACAGCCTCGGCCACCAACAAATCCATCTCGCCCGCAATGTGATCGGGATCGAGTCGCGTTCCATGGAAGGCAGAGTTCGCCATGCGGGTAGCCAACAGCCGCCCCAATGGAGCCATTCCACGCGCAGTCACTGCAGACTCATGCTCAATGACCAAACCTGCGGCACCCATACCCAGAATCATTCCATGCCGTCTGGCATCAAAGGGAAGTGCTGCTTCTTCGACAACATCCTTGGTCGTTGCAGCACCTGAGGCCAAAAACCCTGTACCAATCCACTCAATCAAGTTGTCGTTTGTGACATCATCCGCACCAATGACGACCACTCGGTCGCAACGACCAACCCGAATCCAGTCCGCAGCCATGGCAACCGCTTGGGTTGTACTTGCACATGCGGCATTGGCTTGAGCGTTTGGACCCCGAGCGCCGATGTACTGTGCAAACTGAGAGTGTCCCATAGACAAGATCTGAAACAAGAACCGACGATCAAAATTGCCTTCGCCATCGTCTCCATTGTTCTTGATGTGACTCGCAAGCTGATCATAGCCAGGGAAAGCCGAAGCGAAAATTACGCCGGTTCCATCGCGCATATCTTCCGGCAGTTTCCAGCCAGTCGACACCTTCTTTCCTTTGCGGGTTTCATGGTACGTGCGCACCATCGGGATACCGGCATCTCTCAATGCTTCAATGCCTGCACCAAATGCAAGTTGGGTGGTGATGTCGAGCGCGCGGGTCCAGCGGGCATCAACCCCATAGTCTTCGGTCAGATCAAACTGGGCCTTTACACCAGCCAGTCTGATGACTTCCTCGCGTCGCGTGACCGGCTGGAATGTTCCCTGACCCGTCTTGGCATCTTTGTGCACACGAACCACTTTCTTGGCCACGAAGACGTCTTGCGTGGACTCATCGAGCCGACGAATCCGGACTTCTCCATCAAGGATTTTTTCGACATTGTCTGCAGCAAACACCTCGGTACCACCCGGCAATCCAACCGATGCACCCGAACACACAACGGCAGATACAGGCATCAGCCCAGTATTTGAAGCCGAGGATGGGCTCGNTGGAGTGGGTACAGCNGGGGCAGGTGTTGCCACCGGAACCTCTTTCACTGGACGGGCAGCCATCATGCTTTCCACGAGTCCCTGAACAGCGGGAAGGATGGATGCCGCGTATTGATTGGCATCTCCAGAGTCCAATCCAGCACGCGCCGCACCTTCAGCCAACGCTGAAAGTGCATCCATNGGCAATGAAGCATTGTCGTTTGCTTCCNGTGAAGAANCCACATCCACTTTTCGATGTTGATGCGCCTGGGTGTCCACCAACACACGTTCAATGGCATCAGGCTGGGTCGCGCCCAGACGTTGAGCGGCGTAGTTCGCCAAATCTCGAAGNGTCCGATACCGACTCAAGCGGAACCCAGGGTCGTGATCTAAGCGGAACCGATCACGCACCACAGCNATGACTTCTGCCTGCTTGACNGTATCAATGCCNAAATCGGCTTCCAGTTCATCTTCTAGGTTCAATTCGCTGGACGAGTACCCTGTGGTTTCAGCCACCACATCCAACACNGCACGCACAATAAATGGTGTCGCATGAGCGACGGGCACAGAAGCTGTATCCAACTCTGTGGCAGGTGGACTCCACTTGCGCATGGCTTCCGATGTCGCGATTCGCGGTGGNGCCACAGNAAACAAATCTGGAATNTCGGTNCTCGGCTCAGCGGCAATCTCAAAGCCCNGGGTCGTGAGCGCCGCCAGTGCATCCTGNAAACTNGCCATCCCACCATGCTTGGGGTGGTTGGTGTAAATGGAGCGATGNGGACGNCGCTTGAGAATCGACGAAATGAATCCGGAAATGGCTCGCTTGGGNCCACACTCAACAAAAATTCGAGCGCCGTCCGCATACATGCGTTCAACCTGNGCAATCCACTCAACAGGACTGGCCACTTGCTCAGCCAAGGTGTCGATGATTTTCTGTCGAGCGCCTTCGCCTGTGGGGTAGTACCGACTGGTCACNTTGGTNGTAATCGGTCGTTTGGGTTCTTGAACGTCCAAACGTTCCAACACCGCTTTCAANGGCGCGGATGCTGGCGCCACAATCGANGAATGGAACGCATGGCTAACGGGNAGTGGGTACACCGTGATTCCACGAGAAACAAAAGCCTCTATGGCAGCTTCCACCGCATCAGAAGTGCCCGCAATCACCGTNTGTGAGGCGCAATTCTTGTTGGCTGGAATCACATAGCCTGGGATTTCAGCCAANACTTCTTGGACCTTCTCTACGCTGGCTGCAATACCAGCCATGCGGCCCTTGTCCTCGATTTGAACCGCAGCCATTTCACGGCCACGAGCGCTGACAGCCGTAAGCGCATCTTCAAAGGACAAAATGCCCGCAGCAACAGCTGCAGCATACTCACCCAAGGAGTGGCCAGCGACCATGTCTGGGAAGATTCCATGGGCGCCAAGCAAGCGCATGATGGCGATATCAACAGTCAATGTGGCTGGCTGAGAAATCTCTGTGTCCCGCAAACGCTCAAACTGATCTTCTTCAGAAATNTCTGGNTTGCGACGAATAAAGTCCGTCAACGGACGGCCCAGCTCAGACATCATGACCGCATTTGCTTCATCAAATGTCGCCTGTACTACCGGATAAGCTTTNGCCAAATCCAGCCCCATGTCGATGTACTGGGATCCCTGTCCTGTAAANANGAAAGCAACCTTTCCATCCGAGGGAGCTTCTTCGACATAAATGCCGCGCCCACGNAGCATTTCAACNGGCCCATTCTTNCGCAACACCTTCAGTGCACGCTCTATCTGCTCCGCCTGCATCGCCTCATTGTCCGCGGCCGCCGCAAGACGAATCGGTGCNGAGGGGTCAAAGGGTGCCGTCACCCCTGATTCAAGTGCTGNAATCAGTGAAGGCCTATCCATGGCGCTGACGCCCCACACTTTGTGNGGAAGTGGAGTGTCTTCCAATTCAGGCAACGCTGCGGTCACACGGCTCACAGCGACNGGCGNGTCTCCATGATCTTCTTCCAACACCACGTGAAAATTGGTTCCACCAAACCCAAAAGCGCTCACACCCACNCGGCGAGGANGNCCACTTGGCCATGGCTCTACNNTGGTTTGAACCTTCAACGGTACGGTGTCGAAAGGCACATCTGAACGGGCCTGCTCAAAGTTGATGGAAGGTACAAANGTTTTATGAAACAGNGACAAGGACGCTTTGATGCANCTTGCTGCGCCCGCTGCNGANTTCAAGTGTCCAATGTTGGACTTCACAGAACCGATNCGAATCGGNCCTCGATCNCCNCGGCGCCCCTCACCAATCANCGCAGTAAGGCTCTCCACCTCGACCTTGTCACCCACNATGGTCGAAGTACCGTGACATTCCATCATGTCGACTTCGACCGGGTCGATACCGGCTTCTTCATATGCGCGTGCGAGCGCCAATTTCTGTCCGCGCGGGTTGGGNGCGGTGATGCCTTTCCCCTTTCCGTCACTGGAACCACCAATGCCGCGAATGACCGAATACACGCGGTCACCATCTCGACGGGCATCGCTAAGACGCTTGAGAACCAAAATCCCCGCACCCTCTGCCATGACAAAACCGTTTGCTTTTTCATCAAACGGGGCCGAATGGTTGGGTGACAGCGCACCAATCTTGCAGAACTTTGTGAATGTGGGAACACCCATGGAACGGTCGGCGCCACCCGTGACACACATGTCAACATCATGACTCTGCAACGCTTTTACCGCAGCTTGAATGGCTGCCATAGAGCTTGCACAAGCAGCATCTACNGTAAAGTTCGGGCCACACAAGTCGAACGCGTTGGCGACACGACCCGCAATCACATTCGAAAGCTCCCCAGGCATGGAATCTTCGTTGATNTCAAGAAGGGGTCCTTTCAAAGACGCTTCGAACTCAGAAAGAATCTGTTCCTGTTCTGNNCTTGGCAGATTCGAAAATCCGGGACTTTCCCGCAAGGCTTTTACCATCGCCGGAAAACGTGTCCGAACGACATAGTCGTCGGTCACTTCACCACCCATGGAGTTGCCTAAAATGACCCCTACACGGCTGCGGTCAAACTCACGTTCCTTTCCATACCCTGCGTCATCCAGCGCCTCACTGACACTTTCCAGTGTGATCTGCTGAACAATGGCCACTTGCTTGGCAACATTGGGAGGAATTCGAAACTTTCGAGAATTGAACTCAAACCCNTGTAGGAAACCACCAATCTTGGCATAGGTTTTGTCCGGTACAGTCTTGTCTTCATCCCAAAANAGACGCCAATCCCAACGCTCTGTTGGCACTTCGGAGATGGAATTCCTTCCATTNAGAAGGTTGTCCCAAAACTGCGGGATGTTCAATGCGCCAGGAACACANCACCCAAGACCAATNACGGCCACAGATTCTACAGTACCGCCGTCAACTCCAGNNGAGCTNCTTGAAATGGGTCGACTCACAGCCGGTGTGGTCGGACGTTGTGAGGCTGTGACATAGGCGCCCAACACGCCGGCGATTGTTCCGTACGCATCCGCCAATTTCTGTGCGTGACGAAGGCCCAAACCAGCAGGCCATACCGTTTTGCTNGGNTCNCCNGTGGCAAACCAGCCTTCCGCCAAAGACCAGAAACCTTCACCATCCAACAAACGGCGAAGTACAGGCGAAAGGGGAGAGGATACGATTTGAAATCCATTGACGATATGGAATGCACCTGCNTCCAGAAGCGACAAACGACCTTTCAGGTTCGTGGGCAAATCCAATTCTGGAAGACCCAGCAATACATCCGAAAGAACAACGCCTTGGGCGCCAGCAGCCANAGCTGCNGCNGCNTCATCGGGNCCTAAACCTGCATCCAAGATGACCTTTTGGTCTTGGCCCATACCGGCAAGAAGATCCATTCCAGGTACCGATGCACANGGGCCTCCCGCTTCATTGCCCCGCAGAATCACACCCGCGAAGCCCTCAGGAGCTGCACAAACNTCCGTTACTTCCAACCAAGTTTCCCGGTTTCGTACTGGAGATTTGTGGTTTCCGGTCAAAATGACNGGACCTTTTCCTGGCACACTGCGTCGCGTACGCACACGTACCCACGCGCCATCCGGTACAGACACAGTGGGNCCNGATGTGAGATCCAATACAGCTACACCACCGGCAGCATGGACGGCACCGGCGAGCGAGGCTCNCTCACCAGGAAGGACACAAAGATATAAACGTTCCGGCATGAGGTCCTCCGCGGAAGACGCGGCACCCTAACCTCACCGGCGCAACAAAGGAACCCCTTGTTGCACCTATACTTACTGCTTGCGCTATCCTTGCATTACGAAGCACCCTGTGGATCCCCGACCTATTCAAGACCTGTTGACCGAACTCGGCATAAAAGATCCGACATGCAGGAGTGTGCTTCTAGTCGATGACGAATTTGAAGTTCTTGCGGTACTTGAAGCTTTGTTGGATGACGAATGGGATGTTTACACGGCACAGGGTGGTCGAGAAGCACTTGAAATTCTCAATTCCGATACCCAAATCGACGTGGTGATCACCGATCAACGCATGCCCGAAATGACGGGTGTCGAACTTTTAAGCATCTTGGCAGACACCCGACCCGATCTATATCGAATCGTATTGACCGCATATTCAGACGTTGATCCCATTGTGGCTGCCATCAATCAGGGGAAAGTTGACCGCTTCGTACTCAAGCCTTGGGATCCAGAAGGATTGCGAATTCAGGTTGCCGAAGGAATGGCTGTTTGTGTCCGTCGCGCCGCGATGAGATCTGTGGTGGGCACCTTGGCGACTCGACATGAAGAAAAAAATTCCACCCTTCAAGATCTGCGCGGAACCGAACAACGCACCCAAGCAAATGAGCGACTCTCCGTTCTTGGCTGGATGACATCAGGACTGGGTGAAGAACTCAGCAACCTGTTGGGAAATCTGGGAGAACTTCTGAATCGTCCCACTGAAGATGACACAACTCAAAAGGCAAAAAATGCTGTCGTGCGCGTGCGCTCACTGCTCGACGACATGCAGCGGCTTTCCACAAACCAAAACTCTGTTGCGCAGCGAGAAAGCGTAGCCCCACGAAAACTGATCAGTGATGCTGTGAGGTTGCTGCTCAACGATGAACTGGGAGAAAACAACCCTGTCCATGTCGACATCGATCCATCCATCGAACTTATTGAAATTGAATCCGACCATGTTCGACAAGCACTGTTGGGCCTTCTTCGCAACGCTTCTCGCGCTTCGCCAGCCAACGCACCCATTCAAGTAAAGGTACGACGAGAAGGGGAGCAAATGATCGTGATCGAAGTCATCGATCAGGGTGATGGCATGAGTGCCGATGTACTCCAACAAGCAGCACACCCGTTCTTCTCCGCATTTGATCCTCCAGGCAATGGCCTTGGACTTTCTGTCTGTCGACTGGTCGCCGAATCCCACGGTGGCAGACTGTCTCTTCTCGACAATGAACCTTCCGGGGTCTTGGCTCAACTTTGGCTTCAGGCAAACCCATCATGAGCAGTCTTCAACAAGTGCTGAGCGAATATGCCGTACCCCTGAAGGTGTGGCTATCCCCAGGCGCACGGACCATCGCCGCAGACCCCATTTTGGCAGCACTCTCAGGCAAAGCGGAAATCAATACTTCACCGATATCCAGTCAAGAACAACTCAAGGGACCCGCGGTTCTCCTTGTGGCAGCCAGTGAAATCAACGGCAGCCAACGTGAAGACCTTCAAAACCTGGCAAAAATAGCCCATCCAGGCCGAGTCGTGTTGGTGGGCGGTACATCCGACCGAGACGTTCTGATGGATGCCATCAACCATTGGGGCGTCTTTCGGGTGGTTGCCATGAAGGCGGAAGCGCAGGAAATCGTAGACGCTGTACTTGCGGCAGGCACTTATCTAAAACGAGAGGTCGCACTGGAAACAGCGATCGATGACCTGGACATAGAAAACACCATGTTGGATTCCGCCATCGATCAAGTCGAGGGTAGGCAAGAACAGGCACGCTTGTTGGCACGAAGCAGCGCCGAAACAACGATATCGGATGGAATGCACACAACCTTGGCCCGCGAAGAGCAAACACTCCGCACTCTGGCCGAAAACGCTTCACCCACCGATCAAATCATCATCCACAATGCGTTGTCAGGCATAGAAACCCTGGTCAAAATTACCGAGCAATTTCATGATCGCGCCATCGAACGGGCAGCAGGAATTCCCGTCCAACCCGAACCCATCGATGAATTGGTTTCGCACGCGAGAAACCTTTGCACATCCGAAACCGGGCAATCATTGAACGGGCACCTGGGTTCAGGGGCCAAGTGTACGATCGACCCCTTTGCTTTCATTCACGTACTGCTTCACCTGTGTCGCAACTTGGATGCCGGACCCGCCATCGCCATCGATACCCATACAGAAGGCCATCATGCGGTCGTCTTGCTGCAGTATGGTGAAGCATGGACAGAAGATCCGCACACCCAATCATCGAAGGGTCCGCTCACCACATCATGGACACGTCTCACAGAAGAAGGTGTCGCATGGCAGGCCATTATTGACCCAACGGGCGAACCCGTGGTTCGCATCACCATCCCCATTGTGGACACAAGCCATGCCTGAGTCTTTTTACGCATCTTTGCAGGAACGAAATGCTCCGGGCCTCCGTACCGCAGCATGGACGACACTGCTCTTGATGCCCACCACCTGGTTGCTCGCTCTGTGGGCCGATCATGAACCCAGTACGCTTTCACTATCCATCCGAGGCGCGGGAATGGGCGCTGGACTGATCATCCTTGCACTGATGCGCGGCCTACCAAAGATGGTGATGAACCATGTAAACCTTTTCTCCTTCGTTCTCAGCGTACTGGTTTCGTGCATCGCAACATCCTTGGGCTGGCTGAATGGGGGCTACAGCCTTGATTTGACCATGTCACTGGTCCTCATTTTCATTCTCGTCCAGCATTTGTTCACGTGGGAAACCAAACGAGTCCTCGTTTTTTACACCTTGGTCGTGGCCTTCTACCTGACGCCTTGGGCGCTCGGTTCGCTCTCAATGGAAGCAGGATTCAGTCAGCAAATCTATTTGGCGATCGCCATCGGTTTGTGTTTGTCGACGAATCAAAAACGACTTCGCATGGAAGTCGAGTCCCATGCAACGCAAAATCACATTGAAGAACAAGCGCAGAAAGAACGAGACTCTCTGGGCGAACTTAGAGATTTAGATCGACTGAAAAGTGGTTTTTACGCCAGCATTGTGGAAGGCCTACGCGGTCCACTCACATTGATGCTCTCTCCCCTAGAAAGCATGCTCTCAGGCGATGTAGGCAATTTTCGAGCAAACCAAATTGAGTATTTGGAAACCGTTCGACGCAACGCCATGAAAGTACTCAGACTCACCGACGATTTGGTGGACCTTAGCCATCTTGAAGGTGGCCTACTCCGGCTTCAAACGGAGCCAACAAACGTGGTGGGTGTCCTACAAGGCGTCGTAGATCACGCCGAAGATGCTGCAATATCGAAGGGTTCACAGATTAATCTTGAAACAGCCAGTGATGTCATAGAAATCAACGTCGACATCGAAAAGCTTGAGCGCGCCATCACACACCTTGTTGCCACCGCGATTCAATGTACAAGCCGAGGTGGACGGGTCGACGTACGAAGTCACGCCACCAATTCTGGTGCAGAAATCGTCATCCGTGACAACGGAGCAGGCCTTCCCCCCGATTGGTTGACTGGGTTCAGCAATACACCCAACAAGTGGCTTCCTCCTCGTTCNCCCGATGGCGTAGGGNTGGTCCTTGCTCGAGAGATTATTTCTTTGCATGGTGGACAAATCGATGTNGTTTCCAGACCCGAAACAGGCACATCGTTCACGGTGACACTGCCCACAGGCCGCGCATCGGACAAGGTGACTCAGCCAGGAGTCGATGCCCGCACAGCACGCCTGAGAAGCAGCCAAGATTATCGCTTTGGTGAAATCCAAGATGTAGAGGTTCCGCCAGCCGTCGACCATGCTCCATCNGACAGCAAAGCCACCAAAGTTTTGGTGGTAGATGACAACCCCGAAATCCTTCAGTTNACCAAAAGCCTGCTCAGTAAAGATCATGCGGTATTTGTCGCAGCCGATGGGGAAGCAGGCTTGGCGTTGGCACAAGAGGAGTTGCCCGATGTCATCATTACCGACACTCGGATGCCAAAACTGGATGGAACNGGCTTGATTCGAGCGTTGCGTGANGATCCNAGATTGGCACAAACACCAACCATCATATTGACTGCACGCAACCAAGTAGAAGANCGGGAGGCTGCGCGAGAAAGTGGTGCTGACATGGTCTTAGACAAGCCGTTCAATCCACGCGAACTGCGCACTGCAATACAAGAATTGTTCGCCAAGCAACATCGCCAAGCATCCACATTTATGAANGAGCAAGCACGAAGCTTTGAAATCATATCTGCGGGNCTNGCNCACGAAATGCACAACCCTTTGGCGTACATCAAAAATGCATATTTTGTGATTGGAGAAAGTGCGCGCAAGGTCCTTGCAGCGGCCCAAGACCCTGATTTGAGTCCGGAAGACAGGGACAAGAAGATGGANAAGGCCAAGGAGAAAATCGACAAAATGCTCCCGGTAGCAAACCGAGGAATCAAGAAAGTCGAACAGCTTGTGGCGCTGATGAGACGCTATGCGCGGGAAGGCTACTCTTCGGATGCAGTAGAGATGGCCATTGATGAATCAATTTCCACNGTGCTGGCGATGATTGCACCAAAAGATGATTCNGAAGTACACATAGAGCCAGACTTGCAAGCCCCCAACGCTGTCATCAAGGGGGTTCCCGAAGAACTCCAACAAGCCATTACGAACCTGACCCAGAACGCGGTTGATGCNGTGGGAAGGGGTGGACATGTNTGGGTTCGAACACGCCCAGAAGCGCGGCATTTACGGATTGAGATTGCCGATGACGGACCGGGAATACCGCGAGAAGCTTTGGCCCGTATCTTTACGCCNTTCTTCACCACGAAAGAGGTGGGCAAAGGCATGGGNCTNGGNCTGACCATCACCCGACAAGTGATCAAACAACACGGTGGAACCCTTGATGTCGATTCCACCCCAGGTCAAGGAACGACATTCACCATCAGGCTGCCGCTGGCAACCGAAGAGTCTGGTTCTGAAGAAGGNCAAAGNGCGNTGGAACAAGCNGCAGAAGAACCCGACACCCCTGCAAGTCCTGCCTAAAGATCCAAAAAGAAAACCGTTCGAGACCCCCATGGATCTCGAACGGCCNGANGGAAGCGACTTTGATTACCAACGGAATCCTGTAGCCACCGTGTCCGAACAGTCGATGGCATCACAGATGAATGTCACATCNTTGCTCGCATCGACACGGTAGTANGGCATTCCGATGTCCTCAGANGAGTTGTCACTCCCACCCGTACCCCAATCACATTCGATGCTTTCTACTCTGTGGTTTGTGTTGTCTGTGAATGCCACAGCCCCACCGTACCCTTCNGCNTCGTTTGAAAGAAAGCCTGCACTATCTACACCCTCGGCATCACAGATCAGGGTGACNTCNCCNCNTGNNGTCGACATGTACACAGCACCACCATTGTCTCCGGATGAATTTTCCTCCATCAAGGTACCCACCATCGTCAAGTCTCCTGAAACCCACACAGCGCCTCCACGAAAATTGGCATGGTTCCAATTGAGTTCGGAATCAATCAACTCGACACTTCCACTGCCCAGNTAAAGAACGCCACCACTGTTTGTTGCCACATTGGATGTTGCTCTTGAGTCGGACAAGGACACACTACCGCTNCCAATGTGGATGGCACCGCCTGTTCCTGAGAGGACAGTTTCATTGGATGAAAACACCAAATCACTTCCGATCAACTCACCATCTTCCATAAAGATGGCACCGCCNGCAGCGTGATAGNCCGTGGTCTTGTTTTCCCGAAACGCAACATTGTCCATCTCCAATGTTCCACTGCTGATCGCAATCGCTCCACCTTGACTGTTCGCTTCATTGCCTTCGAAAACTGCGTTTTCTATGACCAAATGTAGATCTTCAGCTTGTATGCCTCCACCCACCAAAGAAGTCCCACCGCTTACGGAAATGCCATGGATTTCAGCAGAATCTACAGAAGCACCCAATTCAATCACAGAACCACGACCCGCAGCATCAATGCTCACATCGCCATGACCCACAATCGCTATGTCAGGCCCCGATGAAGACGAAATGCTCATCGTAGAATCAAATTCCACTTGAATTTGTGCTGTCCAATCACCTTCACAAACGTGCAACTCTCCTTCCGAGCGAACGACATACACGCCCCCTTCCAGCAGTGTCGTCACATCCACCTGATCTCCTGTCGTGGCTTCAAAGGTCGCAATTCCACTCCGTTCAAAGCCATCGCAATCGCTGTCTGTGCCATCACAAAACTCCAATGCACCCGGAAAGATGGTTTCATCGGTGTCATCGCAATCCATGCCCGTGTCTGCCCATTCCCTAGAAGGTGCTTCACAAGACCTCGTTTGAACTGAATCCAGTCCATATGCGTCTCCATCCGCATCAAAGAACCAGGTGCTTGCGTCACTACTGGTGTCCGGATCCACCACTCCATCACAGCTATTATCCAGACCATCACAGAACTCTTCCGCTCCTGGATAGGAAACAGATGAGTCATCATTGCAGTCATCATCATTGCTGACCCAAGTGGGTCCAGGGGCCGAGCAGGCCCGCTGAGTATGGCCAACATCGCCGTAGCCATCGCCATCCGAGTCCAAGAACCAATCGGTTGCACCTAAACTGCTGGGTGGATCAACTTCTCCGTCACAATTGGTATCAATCCCATCACAATATTCGACAGCAGCTGGGTGAATGCGGTCATCGTTGTCATCACAGTCGACATCCGCTGGCCAGCCATCACCGTCCACATCCAAAGTCGATGCGTCATCATCTGAAGAAGTCGATTCATCGGATGACGGTTCATCGGATGACGGTTCATCGGATGACGGTTCATCGGATGACGGTTCATCGGATGACGGTTCCTCAGCTGACGAATCTCCTGATCCAGCATCTGAATCATCATCGATAGAGGAAGTGGCCATATTATTCGCTGAATCAGCCGGTACATTGTTGCTGCACGCAACAGAAACGAGAGAGAGAAGAACAAGGGTTCGCATGAGGTACTCCGTACAGTTTGAGGTGTAGAGTCGAGAAGGGTTCCTCTCGACACCCCATCAAGCTCCACACCATCCCCACACTCGAAACCGCGCCCATCCGCTGACAGGTGTCAACCGTTCGACAGTAACGAATATTTATACGTTATTTCATGTATTTAGAGACACTCTAAGGGGTCTACCAGGGTGTGGTTTGACCCAAGAATTCTCCGGTTCTTACCAATTGTCCGGCTGCGTACAAGGTTGGATGAAGCACTTCATCATCTTCCCAATATGCAATCCGGTTTCGCACCCTGGAATGCAGCTCAGCGATCCGGGGAGAAGGTGTCACCGCGGCCACCTGTTGCTGATTTCCATCGGCATCAAAAGACACACCCCGCATGCGAAGGTCCAACGCTTGGGCCGCCAACAGCACTTCAATCGCCACAATGTCTGCCACACACTCCAACGTCTCCAACAACATGCGAGCAGCAATGGGTCCCATGCTGACATGATCTTCATGATGCTGGACCGTCGGTATGGTGTCTACGCTCGCCGGATGAGCCAATCCCTTGCACTCACTGGCAAGAGAGGCGGCAGTGTACTGGGTCAACATAAACCCGCTGTTCAAACCCGTTCCACCCACCAAGAAAGAAGGCAGGCCCTTGGACAACTGACCATAGGTCAAACGGAAGGTCCGACGCTCCGAGATGGTCGCCAATTGGGTGAGTGCAATCTTGAGAGAATCCAAGGCCTGTGCCACTGGAGCCCCGTGGAAATTACCGCCTTCTACCCATTCTCCGTCAAATAGGAGCGGATTATCACCCGCACCATTCATTTCTCTTTCCAACACTGTCTCGGTACAACGTAGCTCTTCTACTAGCGTTCCCAATACCGCCGGCGCAGCCCGAATGGAAAAAGCATTTGCTCCCCGACCCTTGATGACCTGCGTGCTTCCGGTCAACCATGAACGCAACTCTGCAGCCACTTCAACAGCACCAGGATGATTGCGTGCAGACAAAAGGCGTGCGTCTATACAGCCAGCATCCGCCGCCACCGCCTCCATCGTCATGGCACACGCCGCCAAAGAAGAGTCCAACACCCGCTGGGCGCGCACAGTGGCTATCGCTCCCAATGCGGAAGTCATGCTGATTCCATTGATCAATGAAAGCGCTTCTTTTGGCGTTGGCGTATACCGAGGCAAATCGGGATATTCGCCGCCATAACCACACGCGACTCGAGCAATGTGAGCGAGGGGAGCCAAATCCCCCGCTGCGCCCACACTGCCTTGAGATGGAACATGGGGTGTCACACCTTGGTTGAGCATGGAAACGAGGATCTGTGCGGCCTCTGGACGGCTTCCCGTCACACCACCCGCCAATACATTGGCTCTGGCCGCCATCGTGGCACGAACCAAACTCGGGGCCAATGGCTCACCGACCCCAGCACAATGACCAATAATAAATGTCTTCGACAATTCATCTTGAGACATCTCTTCTGCAAAGCCGCCCACCAGCCAATGGCGCTTCTCTTCAAGAATACTGGGTCCGGCAGGCATGCTGTCTACATTCGCTTGCATCCGAGCCTGCGCATCATCACACAAGGAAACAGACTGCCCGTTTGCAATGGCATGCACAGCATTACAAGACAAGGTCTGCCCATTGATAACCACACTCATGACAAGCGCTCCAATCCGGTGACTGCCTGAAGATGACCGGCATCTCGAACCCAAGCAGACAAAGCCTCAATTCTCTCCGAAGGTGTAGCGTCAGAGCCCAATGCATCAAGAACCTGCGATGCTCGCTCAAGCCCTTCTTTCGTTCCAGCACCCAAACGAATTCCTGGCGTCTCCTGCTGTCGGAAACGAAGCGCGCGTACCGCTCCCAACAGTTCAATCGCGACCACATTGCGAGCATTCGCTACCACCCGTGCCGCTCTACGAGCCGCCGTCGTACTCATCGCCACATGATCTTCCTGATCCTCGCAGGTGGGAATGGAATCAATGGATGCAGGCCAACCCAACGCTTTATTTTCGCTTACCAAAGCCGCAGCTGTCGTTTGTGGAACCATCATGCCCAACTCCGGCCGATCCTTGGATGCGAGAGCCGGAGGTAGCCGCTGAGACAAACTGCCCGTGGTGAGTCGATACAACCTTCGTTCCGACAAATTCGCTACTTCTGAAATCGCAATCTTCAGCACATCCATAGGGATTCCAACCGGTTCACCGTGGAACATGCCTGCAGAAAAAGCCTTGTTGTCCCCAGGTTCATCCAACAAAATCAACGGATTGTCTGTGGCCGCGTTTAGCTCTATTGAAACCTGAGCCAGCGCGTATGTAAGTGCATCTCGGCAAGCCCCCAGAATTTGAGGCGTACAGCGAAGAGAATAGGCATCCTGAAGTTTTTCAGGCATTGAATCGATCAATTCGCTGCCCTGAAGAAGTGTTCGAAGGTTCGCGGCTGTCGTGATCGCTCCTGGATAAGGCCGAAGCTGGTGAACACCTGCCACGAACGCTCTGCTGGCCCCAAATCCCTAACCAAAGTTGCCGTATCCAAGTT
>PALY01000061.1 GCA_002707085.1 Deltaproteobacteria bacterium | reverse complement strand
GTCAGGTTCGCGAACAGTACGGATTGGCACCGGACGAGAACTTTAGGTTGTCCGACTACCCAACGATTGAGACTTTGGCGGGTTGGCTGGCAAGCCAACTTGGGTCTGCCACCGCTGCCCCTGCCGCTCCAGTGGCTTCAGAATCTCCGGCACCGGCACCGGCGCCCGAGCCTGCAGCTGCTGCGCCCGCTGTTTCATCGGATGTGGATGTTCTTGGGGATTTGCTTTCCGTGATTTCGGAGAAGACGGGGTATTCGGTAGACGAATTGGACCCTGAATTTGAATTGGAAGCGGATTTGGGCATCGACACGGTGAAGCAGGCCGAGATTTTTGGTCAGGTTCGCGAACAGTACGGATTGGCGCCGGACGAGAACTTTAGGTTGTCCGACTACCCAACGATTGAGACTTTGGCGGGCTGGTTGGCAGGCCAATTGTCGGGTGCTGCTAATTCTGCGGCACCTGCGGCAGAGGAGTCAGCGGTACCTGCGGTGTCCGAGGAAGCCTCTGTTATCGAACCAACACCCGCTCCAGATCCAGAGCCAGAGCCACCCGCTCCACCAGAAGAACCAGCAGTCAATGAAGGTTTCGGTGAAAATGGTCTTCCAGGCTCGTTCCGACTTCGTCGTCCTGTTTGGGTGTCGCGCATGCCCTGGTCGATGGGGTCCATAAAGGGTCGAGTGGTTCGTGTTCTGGGAGAAGGTGTCTTTGCCGATGCACTTCGAACAGCGATTCTGTCCAAAGGTGCTTCCACAGAAGGAATCCCAGATTCTGTCATTGATGCAGGCGCAGACGTACTCGATAGCTTTGCGTTGGCACAATCTCTTGATGGTGCGCATCCTCGAGACTGGATCAGCGCCAATCATGGTGGAGACGTGGCAGAAACTGCGAGTCATGGGCTTGTTTCTGGCGCCCGCGCTGGGTTTGCCAAAGCGATTGACCGTGAATGGCAGGACTGTGCTGGACGGGTCGTTAATGTATCCACAGCGATGGATGTTGATACAGCGGCAGCGCTGGTCATAGAAGAGTTGGGCGCCCCCGATGGCTCTGTTGAGATTGCATGGAATAGTGAAGGCCGTCGCGCGATCGAATTGGCCGTGGTTCCATTTCCAGAAGTTGGAGCTAGCCTTCCAGGGACACCTGTGATTGTGCTGACGGGTGGAACACGGGGCATTACCGCTGAAGTTGCTCTTGCTTTTGCAGAGCGTGGGCCGTGCAAACTGGCATTGCTTGCACGCACTGCTCCGGGTGAAGCTGCTCTTGATGAAGCCAAGGCGAAGAAAGAAGCCAAGGCTGCGATCGAAGCTGCTGGAGAGCGGGCCACGCCCGCCAAGGTCAGAGATCGCGTGGCGCCGTTGAAGCGTGCTGAAGAGGCCAGACTGAATGTGGCCAAGATGAGATCTCTCGGGGCAGAAGTTGCGTTCTTTGCTGTCGATTTGTCGAGTCCAGATGAAGTTCGCGCGTGTTTGGATGCTGTACGAGACTCCATGGGAGCCATCAGCGGATTGGTGCATGGCGCGGGTGTTGAAGAGAGCCGACTGATCGCCGATAAAGATGCCAAAGCGTTCCATCGTGTGTTTGATGGAAAAGCCTTGGGTGGATTGGCGATAGCTGAATCGCTTGAATCCGATGCATGGTTGGTATCGATGGGATCTGTTGCAGGCCGTTTCGGAAACCCAGGTCAGGTCGATTATTCCGCAGCCAATGAAGCGATGGCTCAAGTGTGTATTTCGCGACCGAAATCCCTCCACATAGATTGGACGGCTTGGGCTGACGTTGGCATGGCCGTTCGTGGCGGAATGGACAAACTGCTTAGTGACCGTGGCGTTGAAATGTTGCCAGCACACGGCGGTTCACGTCTTGTGGTCGATATGGTCGTGAACGGTTTTTCTGGTGAGTTGATGGTCGCCGGTAAGCTGGGTGATTTTGGGATCAACCCCACTCATCCGCTGATTGATGCTGTGGAAATGGATGGCGACACCATCGTTGCTAGACGCGACCTTAGTTTACAGTCCGACCCGTGGATTGTGGACCACGCGATCGATGGGAAGCCCGTGTTGCCAGGTGTAATCGGTTTGGAATTGATGGCAGCGACTGCAGCAATGGCCGATCCAGGACACGTATACGCCGGCGCCAAGGATGTGGAATTCTTGGCACCCGTCAAGCTTCATGGTGATGCGATTACGACTGTGTTTGTTCGCGCCACTCCAACCGATTCAGGTGTGGATTGTACCTTGTCTTCAGAGCGATCCACGCGAACGGGCCGTACCATTTCGACCGATCATTTCTCAGCCACTATTTGCTGGGACATGACGAAACAGAGTCCATTGCCTGCGATGGGCATGCCGGATCACCCGATTACGGCTGAAGAGATTTACCAACGCTTCTTCCATGGTCCAGGATTTCAGGTCCTTTCATCGGCCTCCGCTTGTACTGCTGACGCCCTTTTGGCGGACGGTTCTGTCCGACACACCAGCATTGCAGGAGGATTGATCACAGACCCTCTGGTTTTGGAGGCTGCATTCCAGGCAGCAGGCCTGCATCGGATGATGGTCGACAATGTGATGGCTTTGCCTCAGCGCATTGCCAGCGTTTCAACACTGAGTTCTGTTCGGGATGACCAAGCGATTCGCCTTACGGCACGTCGAGATGGAAATGCATACGATGTGGATGTGGTTTGCGACGGTGGCTTGAGTCTCGCTTTACGCGGTTTTGAGATGGTACAGGCCGGACCTTTACCGCCAGGTAAAACCTTTGAACCACCGAAAGGCGGCTGGACTCCTGCTGTGATTGCACGTGTGAAAGCCAAGGGAACGAAAGGACCCAAGGCGTACAGCACACTTACGGAAAAAGAGCGTGCAAGCATTGGCTCTCGTGGTACTCCCAAGCGACAAGCTGATCGTTTGCTGGGACGGCTTGCTGCCAAACGTGCCGTGTCTCAGTTGACGGGTTTAGACCCGCTCTCATTTGAGATTGAAAATAGCGAGACAGGCGAACCGTATGTCCAATCAGCCAATGGTGATGCCATGCCGAGAATCAGCATCTCGCACCGTTCGGGCGAAGCGATTGCTGTGGCGACCAACACGGGAAGAGCGGGCATTGATTTGGAGCTGGTAGAAGCGAGAGATCCTTCTTTTGCTGAGACCTGGTTCCGTCCTTCAGAGCGCCAGTTGTGTTCGGGTGATCCCCGGCAAGAGAGTACGGTTTGGGCTGTAAAAGAAGCTGTTTTGAAAGCCTTGGGTGCGGGCATGCGCCTTGATCCTCGCGAAGTCGAGGTGCTGAGCATTCGTGATGGACATGCTGAAGTTCGGCTGTGGGGAGAAGTGTTGTCTCGCCACGCAGCCTTGGGTGCAGGCAGTCTGACGGTGGATATTGAAGACGACCAAGCGATGGTAATCGCTGTTGCCTGGATGGCCTCGTGATGTCATTTCGTTTGCAACTCAACCCTAAAGTCGGCATCATCAGATAGTGATTCTCCTTGAGCGGCCAGATGGAATCAGAATTGTGCGAATCTTCACGCCTGAAGATTCGTTGCCGTATCGGGCTTCATTTGCAGGTGCATACCAAGATATTTTTTCGGAACCGCCCTACAACGAGCGCTTTTTTCCATCCGAAGCGCAATCAATTTTGCATCGAAACCTAGAGACGCCTGAAAACATTTGCCTGTTTGCGGTGAAAGGACGCGCCCGGGTTGTTGGTTTTGGAATCGGGGTTCCCGCGCGCTCAAAACCAGACATTGCCCGTGACCTTCGTGGTCTATTGCCTGTGCAACACACCTTTTATCTCTCAGAATTGGGCGTGTTGGAGTCCGCGCGCGGCCAAGGGTTGGGTAAAACTCTCGTCGATATGCGAATAGCAGCGATTGAGCATCAAAAGTACACCCATGCGGTTCTCCGAGTGAGCGCTGTAAGAAACCTCTCTTACGACATGTACATGAAGATGGGGTTTGAAGACATTGGTGTATACACCGAAGTCCATGCCCGTCGGGTTGATGGGCGTGTCAGTACAGACCGTCGTTTGTTTCTGTCCAAATTGCTGACCCGGCGAGCAAAGCCAGAAGAGTCATTGGATGGTGAAACGGAAGGCTTTGGTACGTCCAGCTAGACCTACTCTTCGTTGGCTACCCCACCCGCATCCGAATCCGCTGTTGAAGCTTCGTCCGCTTCGGGGTTGGACGCTTCTTCAGGCTTGCTTCTGTGGTGTGGCTCTGAGATGGATGCAGGGACAGGGAACTCACCCAGTTCTTCAGCATTCCAACTTTGTCTCAGTTCCCACAACGCGCGGTCCCATCGGGCCAGCATGGGTGGGATGGCGAAGGGAACGAGCAGAACGGGTGTGTCTTCATTGCCGAGCTTGCCCAGTTCAGTATCGATATCGAAAGTCGACGCACGGTAAACCCCGAGGGCGGGTCCATGTTTGTCCCGATGAAGCAATGCCAATGCATTCACGTGCGGGATGGTCTCAGGTATGCCCCAAGGTTGGAAGTAGCGGTTTGGTCTGCCTTCTGAACGGAATCCTGTGAGCAGAAAAAGTGCTTTGGCCAACTCTTCTCCAATCAGAGAAGGAAGGCCATCTTCTGCATCCGCAAGAGGCGGGATGGCAGGGGATTCATGTGCAATGACCGATGGCTCTTTGCTTGGCTGCTCGATGGTGAAGAAAACGTCGGCTCCTCCTGACAAGGCGATGGCCAACGAAGCTTCGTCTTCAATGGGCATATGCCAGCGAACAACCCATTCTCTCAGCGAACCACCGGGCCGTGTGACGGTGTAATGTTCGAGTCCGTGTGCTTGTTCAGGAATCGAGTGGGGCTGTCCTTCTTCACAATAAGCAATGCATGTTCCCGAACCCAGTAGGGAGCCAAAGATGGTCCATAGAGAGATGGGAGCAAATTCGATACCCCGTCGAGCATCGCGGGCTCTGTCGTCTGTGAAGATGGCTCCGGAGCATACAAGTCTATGAATCGATGCAGCATCTTCGTCGCCACTCATCGTTTCATACTCGATCCAGCGTTCACGACCACGGCACAATCTGCCAGGTGATGCTGCATCGAAAGGTTCGGTTACATAGCCAAGAGCTTGAATCATGGCTGGCGATTATCCCCCGCACACGACAGGCACAAGCCGGTGACACCGTCTGTGTGGTGGTTGCGGGTCTGACTGCCCGTGCTATCCACCCGCATTCTTTGTATTTTGAGGGTTCGCGTGTCTGACAGTTTTTACATTACGACGCCGATTTATTATGTCAACGACAAGCCCCATTTGGGCCATGCATACACGACGATTGCTGCAGATGTGATCACGCGTTGGCACAGAATGAATGGGCGAAACGCGTATTTTTTGACCGGTACTGACGAACACGGTCAAAAAGTATTTGAAGCAGCAGAGAAGCGCGGACTGTCTCCGCAGCAGCATGTAGATGAGCTGTGTGAGCCGTTTAAGGCGTTGTGGACAGCGCTCGATATCTTCCCTGATGATTTCATTCGTACGACGGAAGAACGGCACCAGCGCGTCGTGAAGTCGGTTTTGAGCAAGCTGTACGAAGAGGGCGACATTTACGCTGATGACTACGAGGGTTGGTACTCTACGTCTGCGGAAAGATTCTGGACCGAGAAAGATTTGGTGGATGGCAAATGTCCAGACACGGGTACGCCGGTCGAGTGGATCAAAGAAAAGAATTATTTTTTCCGGATGTCCAAGTATGCGGACCGATTGCGGGACCACATTGCGGCCAATTCTGACTTTATCCGGCCCAAATCCCGTAAGAATGAAGTGCTTGGATACTTGAAGAAAGAGGTCGGCGATCTCTGTATTTCACGACCAAAGACGCGACTGCCTTGGGGTATTCCTTTTCCTTTCGACGAAGAATACGTCACCTACGTTTGGTTTGATGCACTGTTGAACTACATTTCGGCAATCGGGTTTCACCCGGATGGCAGCACAGATGAGTTCAAAGCGCGTTGGCCCGCCAGCTACCATTTGGTGGGCAAGGACATTTTGACCACCCATTCTGTGTACTGGTCGACGATGTTGTTTGCGATGGGACTCGAGCCTACCCAATGTCTGTATGCCCACGGGTGGTGGACGATTGAAGGGCAGAAGATGAGCAAGTCCATCGGAAATGTGGTGGATCCACATTTGCTGATCGACTGCTATGGGAACGATGCCGTCCGTTATTTCTTGATGCGTGAAATCTTATTTGGTGCCGATGGTGACTTTTCTCACATGGGCTTTATGACCCGGTACAACGCTGACCTTGCCAATGATTTAGGCAACTTGGCCCATCGCTCTTTGTCGATGACTACGAAGTGGCTTGGTGGAGTCGTTCCTGTATTGGATAAGAACACAGAAGCCGACGATGCTTTACAGGCTGTCGCAGATGCGGCGGTAGATGGGTACGCCAAGAACATCGAGCAAATGCAGATGTCTACAGCGCTGGAATCTCTTTGGTCTTTGGTGCAGGCGGGCAACAAGTACATTGATGATGAAGAGCCGTGGAAGCTAAACCGCGAAGGGCAAACTGAGCGGTTGGCGGGTGTGATGCGCCGATGCTTGGAGATTTGCCGTGTTGCGGCCACTCTTCTTGGTCCCTTTTGTCCGAACAAGGGTTTGGAATTGGGTGCAAAACTGGGCTGCGCTTCGTTGACTGTTGAAGGTGTGGGCGCGCTGTCTGGTTTGGAAGAAGGTGCGGCCGTAGATGCGGGAGAGCCCCTTTTCCCTCGCATGCAGGAATTGCCCGAACGTATTCAGGAAGTTTTGGCGGGCGCATTGCCGGCCAAAGCAGAAGAGGTTGCTGAGAAAGTAGCGACCAAAAAGAAAAAGAAGGAGGCCGTTGTGGCTGAAGAAACCGCTGAAGAAAACCAATACATTGAGTTTGAAGACTTCATGAAGGTCAAGCTGCTTGCTGGACGCATTGTGGAAGCCCAAAAACATCCGAATGCAGACCGTTTGCTCCATTTTCAGGTCGAGGTTGGAGAAGACAGGCCCCGTTCGATCTGCGCGGGCATTGCGAACAAGTACGCGCCTGAAGACATGATTGGCAAACAGGTTGTCATTGTCGCCAACCTGAAGCCGAGAAAGCTTCGAGGTGTGATGAGCGAAGGCATGATGTTGGCGGCGGGTGATGCAGAGATTGAAGGTTTGGTCACATTTGATCAAGACGTACAACCAGGCGGCCCTGTTCGCTGAGTGATGTTGCAGCCTAAAAGAGGACCCGTTCGGCACGCTGAACGGGTTTTTTTTGGCTTTTTGAAAACTGACCAACGGGTCAAAAGTGAGCCATACCAGCAACTTACTTGACGGTTTGAGTACCCGTTTATAGAGGGGGTTCCTTGTAAATGGAGGTTGTCGTGTCCACAGATAAGAAACGCGATTTATTTGATAAATGCGAGTCTTTTAAGCGTCATAAAGTGGCACAAGAACATGGCGTTTACCCCTTCTTTCGTCCGTTGGATGATTCCGAAGGTTCTCGCGTCATGATCGAGAACAAGCCAAGAATCATGTTGGGTTCGAACAACTACTTGGGTCTGACTCATCATCCTGAAGTGATTGCAGCAGCCAAGGAGGCACTCGATCGTTTTGGAACCGGCTGTACCGGTTCGCGGATGTTGAATGGAACCCTCAATTTACACAATGAACTCGAAGAAGAACTGGCGACCTTTCTCGGGAAAGAAGCCGTTTTGCTTTGGTCCACCGGCTTTATGTCGAACTCTGGCTCCGTTGGTTCTTTGTGTACCCGTAAAGACATTATTTTCGCGGATAGAGAGGATCACGCCAGTTTGATTGATGGCTTCGTTCTTTCTCAAGCTCGGCTGGTGCGTTTCAAGCACAACGACATGGCTGATCTCGAGCGAAAATTAGAGATGAACAAAGACCATGCCGGTGGCAAACTGTTGGCCGTTGATGGTGTCTACTCCATGACAGGAGAACTCGCACCGGTCGACCAAATCGTGGCTCTTGGTCGCAAGTATGGCTGCCGAATTTTGGTTGATGAAGCCCATGCGATTGGCACGATAGGACCCCAAGGTCGTGGATCTGTGGCTCATTTTGGGATGACTGATCATGTCGATCTGGTCACAGGAACCTTCTCAAAGACTTTTGCATCGATGGGCGGTTTTATTGGGTGTCCGCAAGAGGTGAAAGAATACCTCATGCACAACAGTCGCCAGTTCATGTACACAGCGAGCTTTACGCCATCCATTGCTGCGACGGTGTTGACGGCACTTCGGATTATGCGAACCCAGCCTGAGTTGGTGGAACAATGCAGAAGCAATGCCTTGTGGATGCGCTCGGAGTTGGAACGCATGGGTTTTAATTGTTTGGCGTCCAATACGGCTGTGGTGCCCATCGTCATCGGTTCCGTTGCGCAAATGTTGTGGTTCAACAAACGGATTTATGAGGAAGGCGTATTTGCAAACCCAGTGTTGCCTCCTGCGGTTCCCACCAATGCCTGTTTGGTAAGAACTTCGTATATGGCGACCCACAACCGTGCAGACCTGCAAGAAGCGCTCGATATCTTTGAAAAAGTGGGTCACGAGATTGGGGTCATTGGCCCCAATAAGGAACTGATGGCAGACCACTGGAAAATGATGGCGAGTTCGGTCGGTATCTAATCCAAATAGACGTCTTTTACGCTCATTACAAAAGTTGTGCCGCCACTTGATCTGCGGGTCCTGTCCACTGTTCTCCGGTCGATAGGTTCTTGAGTACCACAGTGCCAGCTGCTGCTTCTTCTGGCCCACACACAAGCACGTAGGGGACACCTCTTCCATTGGCATCTTTGAACTGTTTTGCCAGTTTTCCTGTTCTTGTGGACACTTGAACGTTGATGCCTGCTGAACGCATCAATGTTGCTGCTTCCAGAGATGCAGAACGTGTATCTTCAGAGAAAATGGTGACCCATACTTGTGTGGTTGTGGGGATGGCTGGCAGCAGTCCCATCTCATCCATCAGCATAAAGATTCGTTCGATACCGAGCGAAATTCCAACGGCCGGAACATCTTGCTTTCCGGAAAACATGCCGATCAAGCCGTCATACCGGCCACCACCAGAGATAGATCCTGTGTAATCCCCCTCTAAGACGGCCTCAAAAACGGGTCCGGTGTAATAGTCGAGTCCCCGAGCCAAGGTGCGATCGATACAGACCCGATCAGCGTCTACACCCATATCCAGTGCCAAATCGAGAATGGTTTTAAGTTCTCGTTCAGACTCGGCACCACCGGGAATGGGGGCGCCATCGATGTAGGTCCAAAGCTTCGCGCATTGGCTGGCGTCTAAGCCGCGCTCGATGAGCTCCTTTTGAACCCCACCTCTTCCAACTTTGTCGAGTTTGTCGAGTGCTTGAATCACTGTGGTTTCATGTTCCGCCGCACCAATGGATTCGGCCATGGAACGCAGCAATTGGCGGTGATTGACGCGGATGGTGAACCCCGTCAGTCCGAGGGCCATCAACGCATCGTGTACCACAGCGATGCATTCCGCATCTGCGATGGGAGATGAGGTGCCGATGGTATCGATGTCGCATTGATAGAATTCACGGAATCGGCCTTTCTGTGGTCGATCCGCTCGCCATACCGGTTGGATTTGAGAACGCTTGAAAGGCAGCGGTATGGATGGGTTCATGGCGACCACTCTTGCGAGTGGCACGGTCAGGTCGTAGCGAAGCCCTTGGTCCACTTCACCTCGCAATCCGCCTTCCCCACGTTTCAGGATCCGAAACATGAGTTTTTCGTTTTCCCCCGCTTTTCCGGTCAGGGTTTCAATCCGCTCGAAAGCGGGTGTTTCCATGGGTTCAAAACCATACTTTGAAAATACTTTCCGGATAATTTCCATTACCGCGAGACGGTGATTCATGGTCGCGGGCATCAGATCCCGTGTTCCTTTTGGCAAAAAGACCTTGGCCATTTGTTTCATCCTCGTCGTTGGCGGTCTTCCTATCCCACTCGGCCGATGACGGTTAGGCCATCCACCCCACCTTGGAGCTTGTTTGAGCGATCTCGTTCCCACAATCGGTCTGGAAGTTCATTGTCAGCTTTCGACGCAGACCAAAATGTTCTGTGGTTGCCCCATTGTGCAGGGTGCATCACCCAATTCAGCGGTTTGCCCTGTCTGTTTGGGACACCCAGGCGCCTTGCCCGTTGTGAACGATGAGGCTGTCAGGCTGGGGGTCCGGGCTGGGATGGCAGTGGGTTGTACCGTTAACGACAACAGTATTTTTGCTCGAAAACACTATTTCTACCCAGATTTACCCAAAGGGTACCAAATCAGTCAGTTCGATAGACCTCTGTGTTCCGATGGTGTTCTGCATGTTCTGTTGGACGGCGAACGCAGGCGTTTTGAGATCGAGCGAATCCATTTGGAAGAAGACGCTGGAAAGTTGATACACGATGGAGAACGGTCATTGATCGACTGGAACCGTGGCGGCACTCCATTGATTGAAATCGTTGGGCGTCCGGACATCAGGAGTGCCGAAGAAGCGGAAGCTTGGTTGCGCATGATGCATCGGGTCATGACCCACGCCAAAGTGACTTCAGGCGATATGGAACAGGGTCACTTCCGATGCGATGCCAATGTCAGTGTAGGCCCAGAGAATGGCCCCCTTGGAACCCGTGTTGAGATCAAGAACCTCAATAGTTTTCGGTTTGTGGCCCGGGCCATTCGCCACGAGATCGCAAGACAAAAGAAGATTCTGTCAGGCGGCGGTCGTGTGATCCAGTCCACCAGAAGTTGGTCTGCTTCCCAGAGTGTGGAACTCCGCAGCAAAGAGGATGCCGCTGACTATCGGTATTTTCCAGATCCTGATTTGGGGCCAATCCCTATTTTGGATGCCGACCGTTCAGATGCGGAATCGATACTAGACGCTGTTCCTCTGGATGTATGGCTGCTCGACCAAGACATGGCTCGAATGGACGGCTTTCAGGACCAATACGGACTGTCTACGGCCGATTCTGCTGCATTGTTGGGTTCGCCCTCTCTGTGTGTTTTGTTTGAGCAGGCGGTCGAGTTGGGGGGTGAATCGGCGGCGATGGCCAATTGGGTTCGGGGACCTGTGGCTCGATGGGTCAATGAAAACGAGCAAACAGAGTCCCAGCTTTCCGCACAGCATCTTGTGGAATTGGAGTCGATGATTGGTGCGGGTTCATTGAGTCGCAGCAACGGAAGAGCGTTGGTTTCGGAACTGTGTGAGCAAGGCGGAAATGTCGCAGCCATTGTGTCCGAGCGTGGTTTGACGAAACTCGATGATGCTGGCGAAATCGAATCGAAGGTGGCTGAGGTGTTGGATGCACATGCGGACGAATTGGCTCGGTACCGCAATGGTCAAAAAGGACTCTTCGGTTTCTTTATGGGTGTGGTTATGCGCGAGTTTCAAGGCCGCGCGGATCCGGGAGTCGTGCGTGCAGTGTTGCAAAGAGCGCTTGATCGCGGACCTGATGACGCCTGACATGGTATCAATTCGTGGTGCGGAGTCATTGAAGTGAACTGGTATTACACGCGAGAACCTGGAAGCCAGGGGCAGATCCTTAACGATGAAGGAAAGCCACCGGGCCGACCGTTGAGCAAGCTACTGGAGCAAGGCGTTTTGCCCATCGGTGTTGCGCTTGAGATCATTGCTTGTTTGGCCGAGATTTTGACGATCGCTGAAGAAGACAATGCGGTCCATGGTGACATCAAGCCAGGAGATGTATTTGTGGCCCCCAATGGCTCGGTCAGTCTTGAGGGCTACGGGACGCAACGAAACAGCGGACGGGCGCCGGAGGAACATCAGCAAGGGGCTGCTACCGATGTGTATGGCCTGGGGGTTGTTCTTCACGCTGCCCTTTCAAATGAACCGATGGGTGTGGTCCCCAAAGACCGAGACGGACACGATGATGCAATCGTTGATCGCCTTTTGGCGATTGACTGGAGCGATATGGATGACCTGAAAGGGCGTGATCCCGTCATTCACTTTCTATGTTCCATGTTGGCCTATGAGCCCCCTGAAAGACCGGCTGCATTGGATGTAGCGAATATTTTGTCGGAGGTGGCGGCACAGTTGGGGGGTGCCAGTGTGGAGCAATGGGCCAAAGGTGCCATGGCGGCTCAAGCGGGTGTTTCCAGTTCCACGCCGAGCGTGGAAGAGGTGTTGTCTGGACCCGCAGAGTTGGGTCGCGTATTCAACCAAACGGGGCAATATTCACGCCGCCGGCAATCGGCTGCAGCAAAGGGAGAATGTACGGCATTTTGGAGTCGCGACAAGATCGATGCGATGCTCGATGACGGAGAAGATTATTTGGGCGAAGCCCAGATGTTCAATCGAGAAGAGCGTCAGCGAACACCGCCTTCGGTTCCCGAACCACCCAAGCTGAGTCCCATGATGCGGAGTGTGAACGAGCCGTATCCAGACGAAGTTCCCTGGTCTCCGGATGCAACGATTTCGGGCAAGCCCCAAGATGAGGAACTGAAGAAAGCAATTTCGAAATTGCGCGAAACCGAAGAAGGTCCGGCCGCACCGCCTACGCCTCCAGCCCCCAAAGCTGGTGGACCTCCTCCACCTTCTCCTGTGGCGGTTGCATCGTCTCCTGGGGCTTCGGCACCTGTACCATCAAGTCCTCCGCCCATTGCTTCTGTCGGACGGACGGGACCACCGCCCACGCGGAAGCAAAAAACCCCTGGAAAATCGGTGCCGTGGGTTCCGATATTGATTGGCGTGGTGTTGTTTCTTCTGGTGTTTTTGGCCACCTTGGTGGGGGGCGCGGCCTGGTATGTGCTGAAGGTAAGGCAAAGCCCTGAACCTGCAGCCGTGGAGGTGCAGGAGGTAAAAGAAGAACCCGCAGAAGCCAAAGCTCCTCCTCCCAAACCGGTCAAGAAACGTGAGAAAACACGGACGCGCACGAAAAAGACCACAACGGCCCGTCCTGCTGCAAAACGTACACCCACTCCAGCACCCACACCCGCACCCACACCCGCAGGTCCTTTTGAGGTGACTTTCAAGGTGATGGGAGCAGAAGCTGTGCTTGAATGTGGGGACGGCCAAACGGGTCGTATTGTAGGTATGCAGCGCCGGAAATTTGCATATGAGACCACGTGCAAGATCACGATTGATGAAGCCAGCAATGCGGTACGGCTACGAACAGCAACGACCGTCATCTGTGCCAAGTCAGGTTCGACGCTGACCTGTTCGGGAACCTAGTGGGTGAAGTCCAGGTAGCAGAGGCTGCGGCAAGACGCGCTGCGGAAATCATTCGTGATTCCAAGAGTGGCGGATTGAACATTCAGCACAAGGGTGTGATTGATTTGGTCACCCAGATTGACCTGGCCGCAGAAGCCGCCATTCGAGAGCATTTGACCCGTGAGACACCCGACATTCCCATTTTGGCGGAAGAGGGTGGCGGTGCTTGGGACGCAAAAACACGGTGGATTGTGGACCCCTTGGATGGTACCACCAATTTTGTACATGGATACCCAAGCTATGCGGTAAGCATTGGTCTGGAAGTGGATGGCGTATTGACGGCTGGGTGTGTATTCGATGCCGTTAACGGGCTTGCCTATACAGCCCGTCTTGGTTCGGGCGCTTGGTGTGGTGACGAACGATTGCACGTCTCCTCAACAGATTCCTTGGACAAATCCCTTCTGGTTACGGGGTTTGCATACGACAGGCGCGAGGCTGCAGATCGGTATTTGCGCTACGTTCGTGCCTTCATGATTGCTGGCCAAGGGCTTCGGAGAGCCGGTGCTGCAGCGATGGATTTTGTGGCGCTCGCCCGGGGTCAGGTGGACGGGTATTGGGAATTTAATTTGAACCCATGGGATATCGCAGCAGGCGTTTTACTGGTGCAGGAAGCGGGTGGACGGGTCACCGATATGGAAGGTGGAAAGCTTGATCTTGAGCGTCCAAGATTATTGGCCAGCAACGGAGCAATTCACGCTGAGATGGGCCAAATCCTGCGCGAGTTGATATCTTCCGAATAGAGAGGGGTCTCCATGGGAATCACCGTCGGCATTGATCTGGGCACATCGAACTCGGTGGTTGCCTTGATGGGTCCCGATGGCCCGAAAGTATTGTTGGATGGCGGTGGCAGGAACCTACAGCCATCTGTTGTGGCATTGGGTAGCGGTGATCAGCCTGTGGTGGGTCAAGTGGCGCGCCAGCAGTTGAACTACGCGCCCGATACGACCATCGCGAGCGTGAAGCGCTTGATTGGGCGTCGCTACAATGACGAGGAGACGCAACGGCTCCGTACGCAGGTGGGTTGGGGAATCAGCGAAGGTGAAAACGGTGATGCCCGTCTTCGGATTCGTGGAAACACGTATACAGCCCAGGAAATGTCGGCCCACATCCTGACGCACATGGTCGGCATTGCGGAACGAAGCACCGGAGAAAAGGTGGAGAATGCGGTCATTACCGTGCCTGCCTACTTTAACGATCATCAGCGACAGGCCACCCGGGATGCAGCAACAATCGCAAACGTGAATTGTATTCGAATCATCAATGAGCCTACGGCTGCTGCGATGGCCTACGGCTATCACGAGCAAAAAAACCAACGGATCGTGGTCTACGATTTGGGTGGCGGTACTTTTGATGTGTCGGTTTTACACTTGGGCGACGATCTCATTGAAGTGGTCGCTACAGCAGGCGATACCTTTTTGGGTGGCGATGACTTTGATGCCGCCATTGCTACGCATATTCGAAAAAGTCATGAGGCTGCTGGCGGGTCACCCATACCGACGGGTCATGATTCGACGGTTCGACTGATGCAGGCGGCAGAAAAGCTCAAGCACCAGTTGGGGGAAGGACTGGAAGCGAGCATCAAGATTCCAGGTTTGGCCCGGACGGCTGAAGGCAAGCCAGAAGATGTGGATGCGGGTCTCAATCGGGTGATGGCGCACAAGATTTGCATGCCAATGATTCAGCGGACGTTTGTGGTTTGTGATGATGCTCTGGCCCAGGCAGGACTCTCTCCGGCCCAAATCGATGGAATCGTTTTGGTGGGCGGAATGACCCGATTCCCGATCATCAAAGAAGCGGTTGGTCAATATTTTGGCGAAGAACCCATTGATTACATCAACCCCGATGAGGTTGTTGCGCTGGGGGCGGCCATCCAGGGATCCCGTTTGACCGAGGTGTCTGAAGAACCAGCACCTGTACTTTTGGATGTGACATCACAAACTTTGGGTGTGGCCACCGTGGGTGGGTTTATTGAACCCTTGATTACTCGAAACACCCCAATCCCAACCATGGCTTCCAAGGTGTTTCACACGGCAAAAGACAACCAAACCCAAGTGAAGATTCGAATTCACCAAGGGGACGAGAGAGAAGCTCGTCGGAATTACATGCTTGGGGACTTCATTCTCGATGGTTTACCAGAAGGGCCAAGGGGCCACGCCAGGGTGCGGGTAACCTTCAATATTGACTCCAATGGCATGGTGAATGTCACCGCGACCTCTTCAGGTACCGGTGCCACCAAAGAAATTCGTGTAGAAGCCACGTCGAGTCTCTCGCCCGAGCAAGTAGAGGAGTTGAGGTTTTCAAACGAATCATCTGAAGCGAAAAATTCAGGAGACATAGAGCCTACAGCTGAGCCTGCCTCAGCGGAGGTGTCTCCGTCTGAAGCGCTCGAGTGGGATTTAGACGACGACTCAAATGACCTTGAACTAGAAACCGATGAGTTGATGAAGTAGTTCGTCGGTGTACACTGTGACATCAGGAGGCACCATGGACGCCAAGGTGCGGATCAAAATCAAATTTACGACCTTGCACGGAATAGTGGATGAACTCGACTATTACCGGCTGCTGCGTTTGGATAATAACTGCGCACAGGGTGAGATAGAGCCTGCCATCCGAACGGCAAGCAAGGATTGGCACCCAGATCGAGTGAATCCGTTGAGTGATTCTGAACTCAGCAGTATGGCCAGCGTCATTTTTCAGCGAGTGAAGGAAGCTGGGGAAACCCTTGGGGATCCAGACAAACGCGCCCAGTACGATGAAGTATTGAAGGCAGGTATTCTTCGGATGACCGATGAAGCGTTGGAACAGGCTGAAAAAGAGAGACTAAAAGCAGAAAGTCCGGAGCATGCGGCTTCTCATCCCAAAGCCGAAAAGTACTGGCACATGGCGCTTAAGGATTGGGACGACAAGAACTACAAGGGCTGTGTCATGAACATCCAGTTTGCGCTCAACTTTGAGCCAGACAACGAGATCATGAAGGAATGGTTGACCAAGGCGAAGGGTGCTTCGACGAAGCAAGCCGCCGAAACCAAGAATCCCTACAAATTGCGGATCGTCTGATCCGTCATTCGCGACGCTTATCCGACTTGCTCTCCATGGAATGTCCATCGACCTGTTGGAAAGCGCCCTTGGTTTTCAGCCCACCAGGTGCGCCATTCTGAGATGTGCTGAAGTTGAACCCGGTATGGCCCTTCGGCGTCGAATGGAAGACGCTGTCCGGACGCGATCACCAACTCATCGTAGGTGGAACGCCGTACCATGGGGTCATCATGAGACATTCGGTCAAGCAATAGGCCTGGATCCATGAGTCTTCCGTGACGGTACCGGTACCCTTCTTCGAAGTGCTGACTGTGTTCGTCCCACCATTGAGTCCATCGATTCCTTAAGAGGCTTTCCTCCGGATCTTCGTGATGTCCCGTGAGCAATTCTAATGCGCCAGAGGCCACGCGAGCTTTGGATTGTTCCCGACTTGCTGTGGCTTCGATGAGCCGAGGCACAGCCCTTGGGTCTCCCAGGTATCCGAGGCCTTGGAGGGCGCCCAAGCCTGCAGCGCCTTCAATGTCCGCAGAACGGAAGAGGAGCAATAGGTAATTGGGTCCACCATACCGGCCGACGATTTCACCCAGGGAACGAGACATGCCCGGTCGAGGCGAGGCCAATGCTTGTGCTTGGTAGTCGACGCCTTGCCATTCGCCCAGAAGCAGAAGGGCGATGGATGTTTCTTCAGCCAAATCGGGTTCATCCAATGCTGGAAGAAGATGATCGATTGCAGAAATGTCGCCGATTCTTCCGAGTGCTGTGATGGCCGCTTTTCGGATGGTTGGATTGGAGCCTGGAGCGGCCAATCGCTTCAGTGCATCCAACGCAACAGGTTCTCTACGCAGGCCGAGTACATCGGCTGCAGCGGCCGTTCCATTGGGATCATGTCCACCTTCAAGTGCTTCCAATAAACCGTCGACAAGTGCGGCGTTGGGCGATCGGGCCATGGCGCCAATAAGGGCAAGCTTGGCGCTTCCTCCAACCCGGACTGTAAGCAAGTGTCGTAGAAGAACTTCGGCTGCCTCATACGAACGATGAGAACTCAATAGATCGGCTGCAGCAATGAATCGAGCAAGGTTTGGATCCGTACCTCTTGGACTCGACAAATCAAGTGTTTTGGAGAGCGTGTCCAGTTCGGTTGCAAGGTGTTCAACGACCCGCAAACTGCATGCTGCAATGGCCATTCGGTGAGCGCCGATTCGGCGTTCGGGGCGTTCTGCGTCTGCTCGAGTCAGTGGTGGTCTGGCGCGTTGGGCATTGGCGCGATCTCTGGCGTGATCCGCTGCGCGATTAAGGTGCCAGTCGAGACTTCGGGCAGGCATACCACTGATGGCATCCGCAGCAGCAACCCCGGCTGCGTGGTCAACAGATTTGAATAGTTGGTGCGCTTTTTCAGCGGCACCTTCTGAGCCGAGTTGAGCCATTCTTAAGCGCGCCCAGGCTTCGCGAATGGGCAATCCAAGAGAGGCGTATGTATCGGCTGCACGGCTGTAGTCTTGCAGGGCCGTTTCGTGATCTCCCTTCGCTCGGAACAGATCGCCGCGGCGAATCAAAACGCGCTGCAACAACTCTGGATTGGAGCCTGCCAACTGGCGGGCCTCTTGGTAGCTGGAAGCCGCAGAGTTGAAATCACCTTTCGAACGTTGGACATCTCCAGCCCCCAGAATGGCGCGGGACTGTAGTTGGTCGTTGTTGATTCCTGATGCAATTTCTGTGACTTCTAGAAACAGTGCGGAGGCTCGTTCATGTTGTTCACGCAGCAAGAGACGTTCACCCAACAGCAACATGGCTTCACATCGATCAGCCGGGTTGACCAGGCTGGTCGTACACTCTTCTAATGTGTCTTCACACCATGGCTCTTGTCGTGAAGCTGCAATGGTTCCGATAAGCAATCGGGCTCGATCTGAAACGGGCCTTGGATCATACCGAAGTGTTCGTAGACGTCGTTCGGCATCATCGTGATGGCCCAAATCCACTTCGATGCGCGCGAGCAAGAGTACGGCTTCCTGCATGGGGCCACGCACCTGAAAGCCACGCGCCCGTTCTAATAGATCAACAAGAATTCCGTGTGCTGCATTTCGGTCGTGCCTTTCCAGATGGACTTGTGCGAGGGCAACTCCTGCCTGCTCAACCATCGCGAGTTCGTCATAGCCGTGTACATCAGCGGTTCCCTCCGAAAGGAAGTGAACCAATTCACGCTCCCAGGCATCGTCACCCTTGGGGAAGAGTGTACCCAGAGCCTGGATGATGGCTGGGGTGGCACCATGATTGGTGGGAATCTGAGAAGGGAAACGAATGCCTCTCAATGCCTTGAGAAATGCCCATCGCGCTTGACTGGGATCCTCTTCGATCAGGGCATGTCCCAANCGTTCCCACGCACCGACCAATCCTGGGTGTGCGGCGGTTGCACGTTTAAGGATTTCAGTTGCCCCTGCAGCATCACCATTGGCGAGAATCTGTTCTGCCCGCTTCATAAGCAAGAAGCCGGAACCTGGATCGACTTCTAGTCGTGCATCGAGTTGCTGTTGGGGTTCGCGGATGTTGTTGTCCAAGATATGAATTGTGCTGGCTAACCATGCTTCAAAGCGGTCATGTAGGGCTTCAAAGTGAGTCCCTGTCCAGCGGCCAAAAATTGCATCGCCCTGTTCATCAGGTGTGTATGCCCAGTGGTCCGTTTCAGTAGGGCCATCTGCGAATACAACGATGGAGGGTGTGTGCTGGGCTGCAGGTGCCAAGTCGGACACGGATCGAATTCGAAGCACACCACGAAACAGTACGGCACCATTCCATCGATGCAAGAATCGAAGCATTGATTTTGGAATGGGCGCTGTGAGGTGCTGCTCAGCTTGCGCAAGCGCCTCTTCTGTGGCGGGCGCCCGAAGGTTGTGTACGTCATTTCGGTAACGGTCAATGACGGAGAGAAGAGGCTGGAAAGGGTCTACGGCGGTCTGCATGGAACAACTCTGGATCAGCGAGGAAGCGCCCGAGCGTTGGGGCGCATCCAAGCATACCAGACTTGACATGCCAAGGGTAGGGTCTATGTAGAACTCTTAGTGTTTTTCACAAACTATCAGTATTGTTGTGGAAAACTATTTATCCTATTTGGCTACAAAGTTGACGAGTCGACCTGGAACGTAGATTTCCTTGATGATGGTCTTCCCTTCCAAGTGCCGTGCGACGTTTGGATTATTGCGAGCTTGTTCTAAGACTGTGTCTTTGTCGGCACCGTTGGGTATTTGAATGGTACCCCGCATCTTGCCCATGACTTGAATGGCGATTTCAAGGGTGTCATCGATGAGTGCGGACTCATCGTGTGTGGGCCATGGTGCGAATGACAGAGATTCAGCGTGTCCAAGGCGTTGCCACAACTCCTCGGCGAGGTGTGGTGCGTATGGACTCAGGATCAATACGAATTTTTCAGCCTCTTCTTTTGACGGCAACTTCCCACCACAAGCGTTTACGAACTCCATCATTCGAGACACAGGCGTGTTGAACTTTAGAGAGTTGATGCCTTCTGTTGTGTCTTTTATCGCTTGATGTAGAGCCTTTCTTGCTTTTTCAGGAGCATCACCAAATGCTCGAAGCTCGTNTGTGTCCTGATCGACAAACAGTCTCCAAACACGGCTTAGGAACCGAAAAACACCTTCACATCCGGATGTCTGCCACGCCTTTACCTGGTCCAATGGACCCATGAACATTTCATATGTGCGCAGGGAGTCTGCCCCATATTGTTTGATGATATCGAGTGGGTCTTCCACATTCTTCTTCGATTTGCTCATCTTTTCGAGTTGAATTTCAAGTTCGGAATCGGTTCCGTTTACGAACCACGATTTCCCCCGTTGTTCGACTTCCGATGGGTGGTAGTACTTGCCCCGTTGATCTTGGTAGCTGTTGGCCAAAATCATGCCTTGGTTGAACAGCTTCTTGAATGGTTCTTTTGTGTGAACCAGTCCGCAGTCGTACAGCACTTTGTGCCAGAAGCGAGCGTAGAGAAGGTGGAGTACTGCGTGTTCTACACCGCCAATATACAGATCGACGGGTCCCCAATATTGCTCCTTTTCAGGATCGAAGGCTGCTTCATCGTTTCGGGGGTCCATGTATCGGAGGTAGTACCAACAGCTTCCTGCCCATTGCGGCATGGTGTTGGTTTCGCGGGTTGCGGGTTGGCCATTGTGCGTGGTGTTCAACCATGCTTCGGCACGCGCCAGTGGGGGTCGTCCGTCAGCGGTTGGTTTGTACGCGTCGATGTGGGGAAGCGTCAGTGGCAGGTCTTGTTCAGAAACCGTGTGGACGCCTCCATCGGCAGTATGAACAATGGGAAATGGTTCACCCCAGTACCGTTGCCGGCTAAAGAGCCAATCGCGGAGTTTGTAGTTGACCTTTCCAGACCCCTTGTTTTCCTCTTCTAGCCACCCGATGATTTTGGCTTTGAATTCAGCGACCCGAAGACCGTTGTAGGCGCCCGAATTGATCGCAGGACCATCGCCTGTATAGGCCTCTTCCTGAACGTCGTGTTCTGCAGGGCTTTCAATGACTTCGATAATGGGAAGCTGAAAAGCCTTGGCGAAAGCATGGTCGCGCTCATCGTGGGCAGGTACCGCCATGATGGCGCCTGTTCCGTAGGACATCAGAACATAGTCGGCGACCCAAATCGGAACTCTTTCTCCGTTGACAGGATTGATTGCATAGGCGCCAGAGAAGACACCCGTTTTCTCTTTTTCAGCCGCAAGCTGTCTTTCCATGTCTGAGCGGTTCTTGGCTGCTTCCACATAGGAATCGACCGTTTCTTTTTCGGCCTCGCTTGTGATTTGCCCAACCAGAGGGTGTTCGGGAGCCAACACACAGTAGGTGGCCCCATACAGGGTGTCCGGACGGGTTGTGAAAACCACGAAGTTTCCTTTTCCGTCTTCGACCTCAAAGGTGACTTCTGCGCCCTCGGATCGGCCAATCCACTTTCGCTGCATTTCAAGAACGCCTTCGGGCCAATCCAATCCGTCCAGGTCATCAATGAGCCTCTCGGCGTATGCTGTGATTTTCAGCATCCATTGACGCATCAATCGTCGTTCTACAGGATCCCCTGTTTCTACGTATTTCCCGTCTTGAACCTCTTCATTGGCCAAGACGGTACCCTGCGCTGGACACCAGTTTACGGGAACTTCCTCCAGGTAAGCGAGTCCTCTTTCATGCAGTTTGAGGAAAATCCATTGGGTCCATTTGTAGTATTCGGGATCGGTGGTTGAAACTTCACGGTCCCATGAAAAAGAGAATCCAAGCCGGAGAAGTTGTTCCTTGAAATACGCGATGCATTCCGCTGTGATCTCGGCAGGATGACGGCTCTCTCGTACNGCCGCTCTTTCTGCAGGCAGACCAAAGGCATCCCACCCCATGGGATTGAGAACAGAAAAACCGTTCATTCTTTTGTAGCGAGCGATAATGTCGACCGCGGTGTAGCTCAGCGGATGTCCAACATGAAGCCCTGAACCGGATGGGTAGGGAAACATAGAAAGGACGTAATAGCTGGGTTTATCCACATCTTCGACGGCGTCGAAAATGTGTTCTTCAGCCCATCTGGACTGCCATTTTGGCTCCAGTGATGATGGGTCGTAGCGGAATGGACGGTTGGGGTCGGACATGGGACACCTCTCAAGGATGCCCATCTAACCAGCCAAAGCCTTATCGTGTGGCACGAATTCCAATCGCCGATGCTGGAAGCTCAAGAAGGTTGGCCGCAGCAGCTTCTGTGGCCTCTATTTCTTGGTCGCTCCAGGGCAGCGCAGCCAAAGTCATTGTGGCCATAATGAGCAGGCCAGAGAAGGAGGCGAGGGTGAAAATGAGGTCTGCGGTAGCGGGGTCTATGAGCGTCTGCATGGATAACTCCTGAACATCTGTACAGAGTATACTGTACGCTCGTTCAGGACAGCAATAGTAGTTGCGGACATAAAATGTCCCAATTAAGCCTAAACGGTGGCCGTCTTCCTCCTAAAATGAGCTAAAATGATCGATAAAATCTTAATTACGCAGCCAATTGACCCTGCCGGAACCGATATGTTGGAGGCTGCTGGGTGTGCAATCGACGTTTGGTCCGGCCCAGACCCGATGCCTCGAGAAGAGCTTTTGAAGCGATTGCAGGGCTGTGTGGGAATGATTTCCATGCTCAATGACACGGTGGATGATTCGGTATTTGCTGCCGGACCCCTGCGGGTGGTCGCGCAACATGCTGTGGGGGTCAACAACATTGACTTGGCGGCCGCCCGGGTTCGTGGTGTAGCGCTGGCGCACACGCCAGGGGTGTTGACAGACGCTACGGCAGATCTCGCTATGGCTCTGTTGTTGTCGACTGCGCGCAGAATCGTGGAGTCTGATCGGTATGTTCGTGCGGACAAATTCAAAGGCTGGAGTCCGACCTTGATGAGGGGCATGGACCTACGAGGTGCGACTTTGGGCATTGTTGGCTTGGGACGCATTGGTCAGGCGGTTGCGGAACGTGCTGCAGGCTTTGGGATGAAGATCATTCACCACAATCGAACGAGTGGTGTGTCCATGACTGAATTGCTGAAGCACAGCGATGTGATCAGTCTCCATTGTCCCCTCACCGAAGAAACCCGCCACTTGATCGATGCGAACGCGTTGAAGGCAATGAAAAACACCGCCATTTTGATCAATACCGCTCGCGGTCCAGTGGTCGATGAAAGTGCTTTGGTCCATGCGCTTCAGTCGGGGATCATCGCTGCAGCGGGTTTGGATGTTTTTGAAGAAGAGCCTGTGGTCCATCCAGGGTTGATGTCGTGTGACAATGCCGTCTTGTTGCCGCACATTGGTTCTGCGACGATGGGAACGCGCAAACGCATGGCAGAAATGGTGGCTGAGAACATAATTTTAGGGCTTGGTGGAAAGCCCCTTTCCAACCCGGTGGAGTTGTAGTGTCCGACAATCTCAATAAGTCTCAGAAGTTTGTTCAACTGCTGCACTGCATGCAAGCCCCTGGGGGGATCTCTGCGGAAGAAGCCATTGAAAAATTCGATTTAGATGAACGAACGCTTCGTCGCTATTTGGTCGATCTTCGAGGCATTGCAGTGCCTGTGATCGATGAAGGCCGGGCTTCGGAGAGACGGCTATCCTTGGACCCCAATTTTGGAAGAAAGGGTGTTCAACTCAACCTTGCTGAGTTGTTGAGCCTCCATTTTGGTCGGAAACTCTTTGATTTCCTGAGCGGAACATCGTTCGCGGTCGACATGGATGATGCATTGGAGCGAATCAGTTCATGGTGTGGCGGGCCAGAAAATTTGTTGGGAAGCAAAATCGAACACTTGGACCGAAAGTTCATCGCCGTACCAGAGCATGCGAAAGATCATACGGGAGACAATGACATTATCGACGACATTCTCACGTCGTTGATTTATCAAAACCAAGTCGAGGCGCTGTACGCACGGGTGGGGGGTCCCGCGAGAAACAAGGTGTTGCACCCCTACACGCTCGCGCATTGGCGTCAGGGTCTCTACCTTTTTGCCCTGGATGTAGAGTCGGGTCGGGTGAAGACCTATGCAGTGGATCGTTTTCGTGCGTTCAAGCGTTCACGAAAAGACAAATTTACCTATCCCGATGATTATGACCCACAGGAATTGGTCAAAGACTGTTTTGGCATCATTGGTGGTGAAGTAAAGGACATATTGTTGCGCTTTGACCGGACTGTGGCTCCGTATGTTCGCGAGCGGGTGTGGCATGAAAGCCAGAAGGTGAGTCCGTTGATGGGTGGGGAAATCGAGGTCAGTTTTCGCGTCGGTATCAGTCCAGAGCTGGAAAGTTGGCTGTTGGGTTTTCATCGCCATGTGCGTGTGGTTGAACCGGCATCCCTAAGAGACCAAATTCGGTTGTTGCACAAATTGGCTGCGGAAGCGTGAAGCCCGCCCGAAGCATCGTCGCTTTTGATCCACCTTTGGATCATGCGTATCCGCACCGGATCGCACCATGGGATCCCTATTCGGGGGATGAAGCGTTGCATTGGCCAGGGAGCTATGCCGACTATTGCGCCCATGCGGACCGTTTGGACATGTCGGAACGTTTAACGAAGGACGAACACGACACCCTGGATGTACGCTTTGAAGAGATTCATCGCTCCATCATTCAAGGGGTGGCTGATTGGGGTGACATAGAATCGGTTGCTCGTGATTTGCTGGTGTGGGGAGAGACACGTCACGATCGGCGACCACCCGGTGTTGCGGACGAACGCATAGAGGATGCTCATCTCGCAGACATCGCAGAGGATTTACTGCCACAGGTTGGCAATGCAGGCATCGAGCGCGTGGTGGGTCCTTGGGCGGACGAGCCTTTGCCACCTTGGGTGAGGGTTCAAGCGGCGGCTGTCATGATGTTCGTTCCGGAAGTGCCTCCAGGGGTTCCCGCTTGGGCCAGGGTTGTGAAGAGACGTCCCCGGCCACCGGTTGGGTTTCGTCGTAGTGTGAAGATTGCTGCGCATTGCCCACCCATGTTGTATGCGGTGAATGCAGATCATCTTGTGCCACTGCTCCCGATGGGACGTCGGTTTGTGTTTGAAGGACCGGTAGACGGGGTTCCCGATGCACCTGCGGCAATTGGACGTGTGGTGAACGGTCCCGATGGTCTGTTTTTGGTGGCAAGTTTGCCGTTGAAACGTGTGCCTCCGGCGAAAATCATCGAGCGACGATTGCACCAAGAAATGATCCGTTTACGCAGACGAGAACGGCGATTTAGTTGGGAAGATATGCTGCGAGAACGGAGCGAGCTGCTGTATCGAACCTGCTTTGAGTGGCTTTGGTTGGAACTTTCGGAAACGGAAGAGCAACCCTGGTAAGTTCGCTATTGTTCCGCACCCAGGTCCAGCAACCAGGCTTCATTGGGTTGAATATCAAGCTGCAGGCGCAATTTTTCATTCGCAGCATGTGCCAGATCGTTGGCTTCATCGGAGGTCAGGGTTGACCCGGGATATTTATAGAGTCGCTGTGCTTTGGATCCTGGGAAACTGGCGCCAAACAGACCGCCGATGGTCACGATGGTTCCACCCAAAGAGACCAAGTTGAAGGTGGAGTAGGTTTCTACATCCGCTGCTGTTGCCATTCCGACAAGGCCTG
>PALY01000060.1 GCA_002707085.1 Deltaproteobacteria bacterium | reverse complement strand
GATAAAGTCTACGGCTTTCTCAGTCACGAGTTCTGTGAAATAGCGGCCGTTGTACCAGACTTCTTTCTCGTTGTGCCATAGATCGTGAGTAGGGTTGATGCCGCGCCAACCCCCGTGATAGTAGATGTGCGAATAGTAATCCACGCAGCCCGCAAGAAAGCCGAAGAACTCATCAAAGCCGTGGGCATTCGGACGACACTCGTCAGCGACACCCAGGTGCCATTTTCCAAACATCGCCGTTCGATAACCATGGGGCTTAAGTAAGCTAGCTATCGTCTTCTCAGTTTGCGGAAGGCCGGGAGTACTTTGCTTACTGCCTCCCGGTTTAGCTCGTTGCCCAGCCAGAACACGAGATACGCCGGTTTTGTGTGGGTATCGGCCGGTCAAGAGGGAAGCCCTGGAAGGTGAGCACACCGGTGAGTTAGAGTACCAGTCGGTAAAGCGAACCCCGGAATCAGCTAACGCGTCCAGGTGCGGCGTTGAAATTGAGTCGGATCCAAAGCAGCTGAGGTCGCCGTATCCCAGATCATCCGTATAGATAACCACTAGATTGGGTTGGTCTTTCAACTCTCTTCCTTCTTCACATGTCATCCTTGTGGACGTTTAAAGCTAAGGGGCTTCATACCGCTTTGCTTTCGGCTATCAGGACCGACTAGGAGCTAGTTAGCTGTTCCCCTCATTATCTCTATACAGTGGGTACGGCTTTGCGTCTTCTTTCCAGTTCCTTCAGAATTCTTTCTAGGCGATTCTTGTCAATATTATAGAATGCCATGAGCCCGATCCCCAGCAGATAGAACAACAGATACACTGGGCCAATTATAGCCAGCAACCCGGTGACAGTTTCCGGCGGTAAACTACCGACTTCTGCATCCTGTGGAAATCCGATCAACTCCAAACCAAATCCTGCGATGAAACCACCGAGTCCACTCGTCGTTTTAATCGCAAAACTACGGATCGAAAAAATGATCCCTTCTGCGCGTGATCCGGTGCGATACTCATGTTCGTCAGCAATATCTACCAGCTGCGAATCAATTACAATACCTGATACGGGGTAAATCATAAATCCCAACAGCACCGGCAAAAATAACGCCACTAGTAGAAAAGGGGATTCATTTCCTGGGAACCAATCTAATATCTTTAATATATGTGGTAGGGAAATCAGGATGCACATAGTAGCTGTTGTCAGCATAAATANTTGTTTCTTTTCCATTCTCTTGGATAGAAATATCAACAGAGGCAAAGCAGTCAAAACTCCTGGTATTTTTGCCAGCCCTCCTATAAACATCTCTTCCGTTGAAAGGCTGTAGACGTATACGTAAGCATAGGTCCCTACAACACCATAAATCCCTAGGCCAGCATAAATTGTTAACATACATAGACAGACTGCAACATAAGAACGATTACGCAGGAGAATGCTCAGCTCCAGAAAGAACTTTCTGTAGTCGAGCCGTTCTTTTTTAGTCGTATCATGAAGGTACGGGATTTGATCCATTGTTCCGACTGAACAAACAACAACAGAAACGGCAATGAGTATGGCACCCATACCCGCCAGAATGTAATAGCGGGAAGCATCCAGGAAGCCATTTGCATACTCTGGAGTCGAAGGAAAAATAATATAGTGAACAACGCCTGCCATCAGGATGGCGGTCAAAGATACGGCTACCGCATTGTAGCCAAACACCGATGACCTTTCTTCATAGTCATCGGTGAGTTCTGCACCAAGAGCATCGTNAGGTATGTTGTACAAGGTGGTAGAGAACCGCATGAGGACCAGAAACACCGTCAGCCAAATGAAATACCCTATCTCGCTAAGTCCGTCGATTGGCTGGTATAGACAGTAGAACGTGATCGTAATAGGTAGAGCTGAAGCCAACATCAGGGGATGACGTCTTCCCCATCGACTTTTAAAATGATCAGAGATGACACCGATGAGTGGGTCCGATATAGCGTCGACTAAGCTTGCTATTAAAAATGCAGTGCCGCACAGTGAGGGCGAAACACCAAGAATCTGATTATAAAAAAGAACAGTAACTAGAGCACCAGCTCCCACTGCAGCTTCTTGAAAAGCACCAGAAGAGAACAGCAGTTTTGTTCGAATCGGGACTTTACGTCGACGATTTCGAGGGCTATCCGGGCTATCGGGGCTATCCACGTTATTGGTAATGTCGTTTCCTGCTGTCNCTGAAATATTCTTTACTAAACACTGTAGTTAGATCGATCAAGAAAAGAAACAGTATCCTTTCAGCAATTTCGTTGATACCGTTTGATTATCCGTTAGACAGTGCACAAAACTCCAAAGATCGACAAAGGCGATAAGTAAGGGCACGGGAGTGTCTGTCAGAAACTGATACAGACATTATATCTATAAGTACCGACTAGGAGGCTAGTTAGTCACTATGGACGTGATTTATTCGTACCCTGTCACAATTGCTAGCGGGTTTCCCCAGAAAACTGTACTTTATATAACATGAACGTNGGTAACACCTCCGTGGTCTTGGACGCATTTCATTTGAAAGAGCGCTTTATTCGTATGTTTGTCAGGCGGTTTTTCAACGATGCGCAGATTACCAAGGGCTTGGTCTTTAAACTTCCTACGGTTCTGAATTTCTCGGGTAGTCATAGCCCTTGATAATGGTCACCGGTTCGCCTAAATTTCAGGTGCCATGCTGTATATAAGGCTAGTTTCAACCCTGTTGTTACTGTCATCCGTTTGTCTTGCCGAGAAACCGCAGTACCAGCATGGGATTTCACTCCTGCACGACCTGAAGTATTCCGCGGATTTCACACATTTCGTCTACGTTAATCCGTCTGCACCCAAGGGTGGGAGTCTGAGGCTGTCGACGACCTTCCCGATTCAAAACTTCTCTGGCAGCTGGGGTATGGGGGCGGGTCCCGCGCCGGGTCTGTTTAGAACCAGCGACAGGTTGTTCGTGAGGTCGGCGGATGAATTGTCAGGGGTGTACGGTCTGCTTGCGGAAGGAATCGCACTCTCGGCGGATCAGAAGTCGCTTTTCATCAGATTGAACCGATTGGCGCGTTGGCACGACGGCGTTCCGGTTACCACCCGTGACGTGCTTTTTTCCTACGATGCGCTGGCGTCGTTTTCGCCGACTAGCAGGCTGTATCTGGATTCCTGGATCGAGTCGCTCGAGGTGATCAACGACAGGGAACTGGTGATTCACCATCGTGAGGTGTTCACCCAATCCAACCTGTTGGCAATGACCACGTTTCCGGTTAAACCGGCGCATTATTATGCGGATGGTGATGATCCCTTTGAAATCTCGCTCGAGGTGCCCCTTGGTAACGGACCTTATCGGATTACCGGTTACGATCGATACTATGTCCAGTACGAGCGCGTTGAAGACTACTGGGCCCGTGATCTGCCGGTAAACCGTGGTCGTTACAACTTCGANAGGATCCGTTACGACGTATACCTAGACGCCACGGTGGCACGGGAAGCGTTCCGCAAAGGCTTATTCGACCTTTACGTGGAACGGGATGCTCGCTACTGGTATTCGCCAAATGACACTCCCGTGCTGCAGTCAGCTCGTCTCCTGAAGGATACGCGTCAGGTTGCCAGAATCATTGGACAACAGTGGTCGCTTGTATTTAATACCGGACGCGAGAAATTTCGTGACCGCAGAGTGAGGGAAGCCTTGGCCCTAGCCTACGACTTCGAGTGGCAGAATCGTGCGCTTCAGCATAATTCCCAGCGCAGGGCACTGAGCTACTTTGCAGGCTCGAAGTTGGCGGCGACGGGATTGCCGAGCGAGGAGGAGGTGTCGCTGCTGGCGCCGTTTCGTGACCAGATCCCGGACCGAGTTTTCACCGAACCCTATGCGCTGCCCGCGTCGACCGGGCATGGTATGAACCGGGCTGTGCTGAATCGGTCACGTCAGCTTTTGGCAGACGCGGGCTGGGTGATCAATGATGGTCGCCTGCAGAATAAGCAGGGTCAGCCTTTCACGTTGGAGATCGTAACGCAGCATGTCTGGGCGAGACGGCTGCTGCTTCCCTATATACAATCGCTCGTTGTTCTGGGCATTGACGGGCGTTTGCGGCTGCTAGAAATAGTCCAGGCGAGCAGGGTGAGGCAACAACGTCAATTCGACCTGTTCGTCAATGACATCTCCTTTGCTAATCCACCGATGGCGTCATTGCAGTACTATTTCAGTTCCGAATATGCCGAGCCGGGAACTGGCGCCAATCTTGCGGGTATTCGTGATCCGATAGTCGATTTCCTGATCGAACGTGCCCAGCGTACACCCGATCTGAACACTGCACTCATTGCCTGCAGGGCCCTGGACCGCGTGCTCTTGTGGGGGTTCTATCATATTCCGCTCAACATGCCGGAGGAGGAACGGTTTCTATATTGGGACAAATTCGGCCGCCCCGATGATGCTGACGCCATCTACGAATACCTGACTGATGGCCTGGCACGAATCATCGACAACTGGTGGATTGATGATGTCAAAGTCAGGTCACAATGAATCATTTTTAAAAGCAAGGAGAAACTACATGCTACCGANCTATGCCAAATGTCGTGAAATACTGCTGGCGACTCTGAAGGACAAGGCAGAACAGGGTCACGAAGTGGAGGGGCTGGACNAGGACATCCAAGCGTTGCCGGACAGTTATGACGCCCTCCAGACGATGGCCCGAAATCTATCGGNNCTGCCTTTACGGGCCGATTGGTCGTATCACGAGCCCAACGATTGGGCTTCCGTTTACGCAGCCTGCGATCCGGCTCGTGCGAAAGATCCGTTGTGCGAGGTGGACCCGGTGGTATCGTCAGACAAGGCCAAAACGGCATTCCTGTCCTCGGTTTGTGGCTGCATTCTGGGCAAGCCCCTGGAGGTGGGTTTTAACCTGGATGAAATCCGCAAGGGAGCAACGGCGGCCGGTGTCTGGCCGCTCAACGACTACGTGCCGGTTTCGTTATTGGATGGGATGGAACGTCGCCACGTATCCTGGCCGGAAACCACGTTGGACAACATTACGCACGTGGTGCCGGACGACGATATCAATTACAACCTCGTGGGCATGCTTCTGNTAGAGGAGTTTGGCACGGAACTCACCCACAATGACATCGCCAAAACCTGGATGAAAAACCTGCCGCCCGGTTTCTGTTTCGGACCGGAACGCAGGGTGTTGGTGAAGGCAGCCCTTTCCACCCTGGGGAAAAATATGGGGCCAGTTGAGGCAACCGAGGACTGGGTGAGCCAATGGAATGCCGGGGAGGAAAAATGCGGGGCCCTGATTCGTGCGGATGCCTATGGCTACGCCTTTCCCGGTCATCCGGCGTTGGCTGCCGAATTGGCGTTCCGCGATGCGTCCTTCACCCACCAGCGAACCGGGATTTACGGCACCATGTTCGTGGCGGCGGCAATCGCCTGCGCTTTCGTGGAGACGGACCGTCGCAGGATTTTTGAGTTGGCTCTTCAATACGTTCCCCAGCAAAGTCGCTTTGCCGAAGTGATCCGGTATTCGATGGAACAGATTTGGCAGGCGAGCGACTGGCTGGATGGCTATGGGCGGATCCACGGGAGATACAGGGAGTACGGCCACTGCCGGATCGTGCAGGAAATCGGTTTGCTCATGAATGCTGTTCGGTTTGCCAAAGACGTAGGAGACGGGATCTCAAAACAGNTCATGCAGGGCGCGGACACCGACAGTTTCGGTGCCACCTGCGGTTCCATTCTGGGGGCGTATTTCGGCCCGGACGGGCTGGAGGAGCGCTGGCTGAAACCGTTCAACAATACTATCCACAACACCGTGGCGACCTTGCACGAACAGGATCTGGATAAGCTGGCAGACCGCGTGGCCGAGTTACCGACAAAGTTTCTGCCGGCTGTCTTGTGAGTACTGTTCCCATCACGCCTGACTTTATTCAGGGCGCAATAACCATTGAATCAGGTGACGGCTACGTGAGACCGTGGCGTACCGATTACCAACAAAAGGAACTGTATCCCTCGATCGACGAGAACCTAGTTAATCAAATGTCAAAACCTGTAGGTGTCCGTGTGCGGTTTGCGTCGACTTCGACATCAGTAACGTTGGCCGTGCTCCCGGATGAAGTCGCGCGGAAGTTTGATCTGGTTATCGAAAACGAGCGGATTGATACGTTATCTCTGGCTATGGGTGAGACTACGCTGACGGTCGGGGATCTACCCGGAGATGAAACTCCCGTTGAGGTTTGGCTACCCTATGACGGCCCCGTATCGCTCGCGACAATTGACGGCGAAGGTGTGCGGTCGGTATCGGACACCCGCCTGAAGTGGCTTACCTATGGTAGTTCAATCACCCAATGTGGTGCGGCCCACTCCCCGTCAAGAACCTGGCCAGCGATCGCCGCGCGGGCCTGCGATCTGAACCTGACCTGCATGGGGCTCGGCGGTCAATGTCACCTGGACTCCATGGTCGCCAGATTGATCCGCGACCGCGACGCGGACCTGTTGACCATGAAACTCGGTATTAACGTGATGGGAGCCGCTTCGCTCAGTCCACGTTCGTTCAGGGGTGCAGTGATTGGGTTTACCCAAATCATTCGGGAAAAACACCCCACCATGCCCATTGGCATCATTTCACCTATCATCAGCCCACCTCGTGAAGCAACGGCAAACGCAGTTGGGTTCACATTGGAAATGATGCGTGACGAATTGGCCGATGTGGTCGACCGCATAATACAGGTGACAGGAGACGAGAAGATTTACTACTTTAACGGTCTGGAGATGTTCGGTGAGAATCTGGTGGATGATTACCTGCCTGACAATCTCCACCCGAATGGTGATGGCTACGAGATTTTGGGAAACAACGCTGCGGTGAAGGTTCTGCCGCAACTGTTGACTGCCCTAGGGTGAAAGCTCCCAAGCACAGACAACAACTATTCTGGCGGTATAATTGCTTGCTGAAAAAACGGACAACCACGTCTACAGAGATACCATAAACTGGCATGACGTCCCAAGGCGTCATCGCTAATGCGCTAGGAGCTCTCAATGGAAAAGAAGCCCAATATTGTCTGGGTCAGTTTTGAAGACTGNCTACCGTTGTTTGGCTGCTACGGCGACAACGTCGCCACAACGCCCAATGTCGATAAGCTNGCGTCGGAAGGCTGCATTTATCCCAACGCATTTTCCTCCGCGCCGATCTGCGCGCCGGCGCGCGCGGGTGTCATCACGGGAATGTATCCTACTAGCATCGGTGCCCACAACATGCGCATCAGTCAGCCGAGACTGGATGGCGCGGTCCGGNCGAATCACTANGACGCGCCCACNCCCCATTTCGTCAAGTGTCTGGGCGAGTATTTCAGACGAGAAGGCTACTACTGTTCGAACAACGCCAAGACAGACTACCAGTTCACTGCGCCCTTTGCGGCATGGGATGATTGTTCCGAGGGTGCACACTGGCGTGACCGGCCGGATCCAACCATGCCATTTTTCGCTGTGTTCAACCCCGAGTACACCCATGAGTCCGGTATGTGGGAGGATATGCGCTCGAGGCCGGTTATGGTGGAACCCGAACCGGCGTTCGAGGCAATCACGGATCCGGACTTGGTTGAGGTGCCGCCTTATTTTCCGGACACGCCTCGGGTCAGAAAGAGCATCGCCAAAAACTACGACAACATCGCCCAGTGTGACAAAGTTATGGGGCAACTGCTCGAGCATCTCGAAGAGGATGGCCTGATTGATAATACGATCGTCGTGCTCTGGAGTGATCACGGACCGATGCCAAGGGGCAAACGACATATCTACGATTCAGGCATTCACTCGCCGATGGTCGTGCGCTGGCCGGGGAAAATTGACNCAGGCACCATCAACGAACGCCTGGTCAGTACGATTGATCTTGGCGCCACNATGCTGAGCGCCTGTGGCATTACTGTGCCACCGCATATGCAGGGCCAGGCATTTCTTGGTGATCAGGAAAGTCCCGAACGGCAATACACCTTTGCGTCGGTGGACCGCAGTGACATGGACCACGAAATGGTTCGGGCGGTGCGCGACAAACGTTATAAGTACATCAAGAACGGGTTTCCCGAGAAACCCTATCTCGTGTGGAATCGATTCCGCAATAATCATCCCATCATGCAGGAGTGGTATCGATGCTGGCTCGAGGGCTCGCTCAATGAGACACAGTCCGTCATGTTCGCAGACAAGCGGCCGGTAGAAGAGCTTTACGATACGAATTCCGACCCTCATGAGGTCAACAATCTTGCCGAGGATGACGGCCACAGAGAAGTGCTTGTGCGAATGCGCGAGGAACTTAATGCCTGGCAGAAGGAAACCGGCGATCTAGGCCTTGTCGAAGAAAGAGTGCTGAAACATATGCACTATCCCGACGAAGAAAAACCTGAGTGCAAAGAGGCAAATTGCCTGGTATTTACCGCAGATTCATACGGACAGGAACGGGCACCGGATTCCTTCAGTGTACCTGAGCTGCATAAACTGCAGCTTTTTAGCGGTACGCCGGGTTGCAGCATTTCCTATAGCCTGCATGAGGGTGAGAAATCTTTCTGGCGCGTATTCACCTCGCCCCTTAGTTTACCCGCTGGCAGGCATCGCCTCCACACGATTGTGTCACGGATCGGCTGTCAGAATAGCGAAGAGAAGGTGTTTGACATAAACGTAGAATAAGCGCTGGAAAGACTAATCTTTCAGGTAGTGGTGTTATTCCACATGTATATCCACGAAATGAATAGTACCAGAGAACGCGTAAGGTAGAGTATATAAGTCAGTGATAGATGCGTGCCGGTTGCGACCTACTTCTGCGCCGCGCATCGCCCTTCGTGTTACATCCGGAATGTCGACGGAACCGATTGCCTGGCTCTGCACGATTAGCGTGACGGTCCCTGCGTCACCATTCCGCTCGAACGTCATTCCTACGGTAATACGACCCCTGGGGAGCTTCGTTGCGGAACGAAATACGGTTTCCTTACCCATTACGGTGTACACGAAGCACAGCACGCCACCTTGCACGAACAGGGTAACGCCGTCTAGGGATTTCCCCTGTGCATAGATGACGCCTTCGGTTTCTTCTCCTGCGATGTCCACGTCGGCGGCCAATGACCAGCTACCCCGCTCTAGTGTAGGCGATTGTTTTGAAGCAACGCGGGCCATGGGAGGCACAAAATGATAGGTCAGCGGGTCGTGGCTGACTTCAGTGCGTCGCGCCACAGAAGAACGCAAGGGTAATACATCATTTCTCCTGGCCTCCACCCACCACTTTTCAATCATTCTTTTCAGTCGATCTGGTTCTGCTTCTGCGAGGTTATTGGACTCCGAGAAGTCCTCATCGAGATGATGCAACTCCCATTCTTCAGTGCTGTAATCGTCGTCGAATTCGTGCCGGGTCACTGCCATCCAGCCATCGTGCCAGAGACCACGGTTGCCCATCATTTCAAAATACTGAATCGGTTTCCGGGTCGGGCAATCGCCATCGTCAAATGTATAGGCAAGGCTCGTTCCGGTAATTGGCATCTGATCGTATCCGCGGTATTGCCCCCGGGGCTTTACTCCTAGTATCTCGAGTATGGTCGGTGTGATATCAGTCACGTAGTGAAACTGGCCCCGGATACCGCCGGCATCCTCGATAGCTGTCGGATAGTGAATGATCATGGGCACTCGCACCCCCCCGGCATGGGTGTCCTGCTTATACCAGCGCAGTGGTGTGTTCCCAACCTGAGCCCAACCCCAGGGGATGTCGGTATAGCTATGCGGTCCACCAATGTCATCCAGTTTTTCCTGGATCGCATCGAAGTCTTCCTCCGACGCAGGCCGACCATTCTTCTCTCCCACGGTTCGTCCATCGTTGGCCGCGTTGCGCTGGGGGCTCACACCGGCATTCATAACGCCGTAAGGCCCGCCTGACTGGCTTGTGCCATTATCGGCAGTGAGCATCACGACGGTGTTATCCAGTTCGCCGATGGTGCGCAGGTGCTCAATGAGGCGTCCGATCTGCGCATCGGTATGCTCCAAAAACCCTGCCCATGTCTCCTGCAGCCGGCAGACGAAATTTCGTTCATTCTGACTGAGTGTTTCCCAAGGTTGTACACCAGGATTTCTGGGTGGCAGATGGGTCCCCGGTGGGATGATACCTAGTGCCAACTGCTGTTCATAATACCGTTGACGCATAACGTCCCAGCCCTCGTCAAAACAGCCGCGGTATTTTTCGATATATGCTTTAGGTGCCTGATGTGGGTTGTGCATGGCGCCCGGAGAGAAGTAGGTAAAAAAAGGCGTCTCCGGCCGAACAGCCTTGAGATCATTGATAAACTCAATGGCGTGGTCCGTCAGGTCTTCTGTAAGATGGTAGCCCTCCGCTGGAGTGCTGGGAGGAGGTACAGCATGGTTGTCATAGGTTAGTTCTGGATAGAACTGGTCGGTGGCCCCGGGTAGGAATCCGTAGAAGCGATTAAACCCGCGTTGCAGCGGCCACTCGTCGTGCGGCCCGGCAACCGAGTTATGTTGACCCGGATTGAGATGCCACTTGCCCAGAGCAAAAGTCGCGTAGCCCTCTTCACTTAGTATCTCTGCTAGCGTTGCCGCATGGGGGCTTATCCGACCCCGCTGGTTGGGAAACCCGGCGTCACCTCCACCGGTAATCGTCGCGACACCGACGGCATGATGGTTACGGCCGGTCAACAGCGATGCGCGGCTAGGAGAACACAGTGGTGTGACATGAAAGTTGTTGTAACGCAGCCCGTTCTCCGCGAGCGCGTCAATATTAGGTGTGTCAATGGTTGAGCCGTAGCAGCCCAGATTGCCAAATCCGGTGTCATCTAGAAGGATCACCAGGACATTGGGGGCGTTCGCCGGTGTTGCGGGTGAAAACCAGTCCGGTTCCGAATCCTTGTAGGTGGTTCCTATCCTGCCACGGAAACGATCTGGTGACACCATGTCATGCTCCTTGTTGGGTTTCTGTTATTTTTATTGACGGTTTAGGTGTTGGAGTCCTCATTGCCTAGACAACAACTTCGAGTGCCCTACTGCGGAGACCTTGACCCGGACAAAATTCTTGCAGTCTGGTTAAAACTATAAAAGTACTCGAATGACATGCTACGAACCTCTGCAGATCGTTTTGCCTTTTGTAGTATCAGCGCCTTAATTACCCTGCAAAGTTCGGGTTTGCCGAGGGCGTATCGCTTGCCAGTAAGTCTCAAGAGAGCTTCGACCAGTGCGACATTAGCCAGCAGAACGTTTGTATCTATAGCTAACACTCAGGACAGCATACGCCTCGCAATCTATACTATAGTTTATGAGTAAAGATATCCTTGGCTTTACGCTTATCCAATAGTAAAGATCTGTAAATGGTATAGAAAAAAAGGTCCGCCAAATTATAAAGCTGGTTTGGGTACTGCCTTTAGCGTGTCTTATAATTTCCGGTCGTGATTAATAGGAGTACTTGGGATGACATTGCGTATTGGCATTAACGGTTTCGGTCGGATGGGTAGGCTGACTATGCGGTTGCTGCTAGAACGGTGTGATGTTGAGATTGTTCGCATCAATGATCCTGCCGGAGATGCACAGACACTGGCTCACCTTCTGAATTTTGACTCGGTGCATGGACGCTGGACGCAAGAGGCCTATGTCCAGGATGATGCCATTGTTGTTGGAACGAGACGGATCACCTGTACGCGAAATCAGGCCATCAGCGACACTGACTGGTCAGGCTGTGATCTGGTCGTTGAAGCGTCCGGAAAGTTCAAAAGCAAAGCGGAACTTGAGGTTTACCTAGCTCAGGGAGTAAAGCGTGTGGTGGTGACGGCTCCCGTGAAGGAAGCGGGTGTCCTGGATCTTGTTATGGGCGTTAACCACAAATTATATGACGGAACTCAGCAACTGGTCACCGCTGCATCGTGTACTACTAACTGCTTGGCACCAGTGGTCAAAGTCATTCATGAGGCTCTGGAAATACGTCATGGTTCTATGACTACTATCCATGACATCACTAACACTCAATCGATTCTCGATACTCCTCACAAGGACTTACGACGAGCCCGAGCCAGCAGTATGAGTCTCATCCCTACGACTACCGGCTCCGCTACGGCTATCACGCATATTTTCCCAGAGCTTCGCGGCAAGCTGAATGGACATGCCATTCGCGTGCCCCTCGCGAATGCTTCGTTGACGGATTGTGTTTTTGAGATGGCCCGCGCTACCAGTGTTGAAGAAGTCAACGCGCTGTTGCGTGACGCGTCCAACGGTGACCTGAAAGGAATTCTGGGATTTGAAGAACGGCCATTGGTCTCCATTGACTATCGTACTGACCCCCGGTCCTGCGTTATCGACGCGCTATCAACTCTGGTGATAAATCAGACCCAGGTTAAATTGTATGCCTGGTATGACAATGAATGGGGATATGTGAATCGGGTAGTAGATCTTGTCAATCTGGTTGGGCCGGACGCAATGCAATGAGTTCGCTGGGCGAACTCAGTCCTGATACGCGTCAGTATCTGCTCGTCACGGGAAACTACTGGGCTTTCACGCTCACAGATGGTGCTTTGCGCATGCTTGTCGTGCTGCACTTTCACGAACTTGGTTACACGCCGTTTGAAATTGCGATGCTGTTCCTGTTCTACGAATTATTTGGGGTAGTAACTAACCTTATAGGTGGCTGGCTGGGCGCCCATACTGGGCTTAACCGGCTCATGCACATTGGTCTTGGGTTGCAGGTGGTGGCACTGGCCATGCTACTGGTACCTGATTATTTGCTTAGTGTTGCCTGGGTGATGGCGGCACAAGCGCTATCCGGTATTGCCAAGGATCTTAATAAGATGAGTGCCAAGAGTGCGGTAAAATTGCTGGTGCCGGGCGAAGCACAGGGGCAACTTTATCGCTGGGTGGCTTTTCTAACCGGATCGAAGAATGCTCTGAAAGGTGCTGGGTTTTTTCTCGGGGGCCTGCTGCTCACATTGCTGGACTTTAAGACGGCGATTTCCGTCATGGCGGTGGTCCTGCTCGGGATCTGGATCGTTGCTATTTTTACGTTAAAGCGGGATTTCGGAAAGGCGAAAAACAAACCGGCTTTCACCGAGCTGTTCTCAAAGAGCGCAAGGATCAACGCGCTATCAGCAGCACGGTTGTGCCTGTTCGGCGCGCGGGATGTCTGGTTTGTGGTGGCACTGCCAGTCTATCTAGCTTCGGTTTTTGGCTGGGATCACTGGACTGTTGGGGGATTCCTGGCTCTATGGATTGTGGGATACGGGATTATTCAGGGGTTTGCTCCCTCGATAACCAAACAGGATCACGGTGTACCGGATGGTCGGGCCGCGTTTCACTGGGCATTGCTACTGGCAGGGATTCCACTCGGTATCGGTTTTTTCCTTTATTTTACTCCGGTTGTATTGCTTGGCGGCTTGTTGCTGTTTGGTGTCGTGTTCGCGGTTAACTCCTCGTTACACAGCTACCTTATTGTGCATTATGCCGATGCTGATGGTGTCTCGATGGATGTGGGCTTTTACTACATGGCGAATGCCATGGGTCGGCTGATTGGCACCGTTCTGTCCGGATATATATACCAGACCCATGGTTTAGCTACCTGTCTGTTTGTTTCATCCACGCTGGTTACTGCTGCTGCTGCATTTTCTCTTTTATTGCCAGTAAGCAGTGATAAGGTCAGAGATGGATAACAATTGAGCTAGCTCAATCAAAAAAATCTTGATCTATGTCAGTATCGCTCTATCTAATATGTACCACCTGAGGCCCTAGGCCTGATTAAGCGCCTGCTCTAGGTCAGCGAGTATGTCGTCCTCGTGCTCGATACCAACACAAAGTCGAACCATACCCTGAGTTACGCCGGCATTTGCTTGTTCTTCCTCAGTTAACTGCCTATGCGTTGTCGATGCTGGATGGCACGCCAACGATTTTGCATCACCAATATTCACCAGTCGTTTGAATAGTCCCAGCGCGTCGTAAAAGCGAACGGCTGCATCGAAACCGCCATTGACTTCAAATGTCAGTAAGGAAGCAGGTACGCCACCGCAGTATTTTTGTGCCAGCTTGTGATACTGATCATCTGGCAGGCCCGCGAAGCTGACTGAAGTAACTTTGTCATGGTTGTCCAGGTAATTGGCTACCGTGAGCGCGTTGCTGCAGTGCCGCTCCATACGCAGTGATAGGGTTTCAATGCCCTGTAATATGAGGAAGGCATTAAATGGTGAAATGCAAGACCCAGTATTCCGTAGCGGGACGGTTCTTGCCCTACCAATATAGGCCGCCTCACCAAGTGCTTCCGTGTAAACCACACCGTG
>PALY01000059.1 GCA_002707085.1 Deltaproteobacteria bacterium | reverse complement strand
CTGGACCTGCCACCACCCGCCATGTGCAACCACCACACTGTGTGCCAGTGGGTCCAGGTTCAATGCCGATTGGATTCCGTGTCATCGCAAACGGGCTAACCTCAAAGGAAGACTATGGAACCTGGCGACAAACATATCAAGGGCTACGAGCGCCCCATTCTCTCTAGATATAACGACCCATGTGACGTCATTTGGCTCGCAACCGCCAACCGGCTGGGCATGCACATTCGTCGTAGTCCTCTTGTATTTTCAGCCACAGATGGGTCGGGGGAACTTCAGTTGTCCACACAAGAACACCTTGATGCGGACGACTGCCTTGCCCAAATGCTGCTTCATGAAATTTGTCACTGGTGTACCAATGGCATCGAAACCTTTCAGGTCCGCGACTGGGGATTTGACCTCGATGGTCCTTTGGACTTCCGCGAACACAGTTGCTTACGACTTCAAGCCTGGCTGGCGGATCAAGTCGATCTGCGCGTCATGTTTGGTCCTACAGGTGAATACCGGCAGTATTACAACCGAATTCCAGCAAAAGCACTTGAGCCAATCGACGACTCAGCATGGGAACAAGCCGTGTGTAGCCTTGCAACAGAAGCGGTTGAGCGCATACAAAAAGAGCCGTGGAACCCCCATGTGCTGAATGCGATGCACGCGACTGCAAAACTACGACATGTCGTTGCGCCCTATGTGGAAGATTATCGTTCCGAAACCGACGATGATCCGCTGCCCACCATCTGGAAAGTGTAGACGCAGCACATCAGAGCAAAGGCGACCTGTGGCCCGTTTCTACAATCGGCACAAGACGGTGTCCGTGGCCAATGTTACCCGGCCACCGACTCGGAGTATTTATGCGCATCCCAAGCACACTCATCATTCTCAGCATGACTGCATGTGGGGATGAACTTATCGAACATGACACACCACGAATCGGAGCCGATTTGGCCGACGAGGCATTGACTCGATGCGTGAACCGACACCTCAATTTTGCTGCAGAATCTCGAGTCTCATTGGAAACTGCAGCGACTTTGGTTCACCTCGATTGTATCGATGAAGGTATTTCGTCTATCGATGGGCTGGAAGCCTACACAGGACTGGAAACCATTTCCTTTTGGGAAAACAACATCACCGACATCTCGCCCCTTGCGGACCTGACCCGCCTAAAGTGGCTTGAATTGGGCGCCAATGAAATCGAAGACGTCTCAGCGCTTTCTTCTCTTGACCGTCTCACCAGGCTCGGTGTGTCGTCCAACCAAGTCGAAGACATTTCAGCACTTTCAAACCTTTCAGAACTTGAATGGGTGATGCTGGATGACAACCAGATTTCAGACGCTTCCCCTTTGGAAGCGCTTGAAAACATCCGTTGGTTGACCATCGAACACAATGACATTGAAGATGAAGGTGTACTGGAAGAGATAGCTGAAAACGGTGCCGAAGTGTACGACGAATACCAAGACGGTGGCCCTTCCGGCCCACCTTCTGGAGATGCGGTTGGCGCCATTAACCCCGCACTGGGCACCTTCATTTCAACGGTATTTGACGATGGAACTCTACAGTTAGACCTTGCGGTTGCAGGCAACTTGTATGCCATTCGTCCCGAGTTCTCTGGTTCTCTCCAAGTGCATGGGGAAAACATCGTCTTGCAATCTGGCAACAGCACCGTCTTGGTCGGTTCCACGGATGGAGCGACGGCGGATCTATGTACCGATCCATCGGTTTGCTCGATTGGAGTGGGAATCAAAGTGGGTCCCGCTGAAGCCTACGACGGCCTCGCTCCCGAACCCATTGTTTCATTGTCCATCGGACTTCATGCTCGGCCAGAAGCCGATTCAGATGACGAAGATGCTTATGGCGCGACCCATAAAGATCTGATCGAATATGTCCTGGCTTCGCCCAATCAATTCGATGCTGGAAGTTGTCTTTTCATGACCACTACAGGGGCGATGGAGTTGCTTATTCATCAACACACAGATCTCGACGATGTGGAATACAACGGCGATACGGACCTATCAGAGCGCTTCCTTATGGCTGCGTACCAAGATGTTCCCAGTTCGGTCATGAGGTACTGGCTCACAGACACCATGTACACCTACAATCACGTCGGTGGATCCATGCTGAATCGCGATTACCCATTCACTGCAGGCTATGTTCGTGAAACCTCTTCGGGCAATCTGGAACCGTGCGACGCCAGCGACTCAGGTGCCTACTACAGCTGCTCATACAACTGGTTCGATGAACGTCCCAGTGACTGGGAAGAACAACTGGTACAGATGCCGACAGTAGAGCGCACCATCGCGTTCACGGATCCAAGTCGCAACTCATCCAGTCAATGGAATGTCGGTCTGATGGATGACGAAGATGTGGACAAGATCAAGTACTTGCTGCGTACACGTAGGGCGCCTGTGGTCGTCATTTACAACCACTATTTGTACTGGCATGCAGATATTATCGTTGGCTACGACGACACGGTCCAAACCAATGGGTGTCCCATGGTCGAATCCTCCATGGACTACTTTGACGAGCAAGGCTCCGGCACCTACACAAACAAAATCGAACGACACATGGACAACATTGGCCCCTGCACGAATGAGGGCATCTTCTATGTACGCGATTCCATCTACGAAGGTGGTGAGAGCGAGATTGACTATCAATATGGTGGATTCACAGACAAATACTCTCAACGAATCATCGAGCGGACCTACAACTGGGTGAAGTACTTGGGCAATCATGCATACGCCATGCACCGCAAATAGCGTGTCCTACCGTCTGTACAGTGATCTGGCGTCCTGGTGGCCGCATGTTGCCAATCGAGAGTCCTATGCAGCCGAATCGGCAGCATTCCTTCGCATGTTGGATGAAGCGGCCGGGAGAGAAGTTCAGTCCATCTTGGAACTCGGTGCAGGGAGTGGGATGTTGGCCAGCCATTTCGATGGCAAACGAGAAGTGGTTCTGACAGACCTTTCCAGCGAAATGTTGGATGTGAGTCGGAAGCACAACCCGTCCAGACAGCACATTCAAGATGACATGCGCACCATGCGACTTGATCGACATTTCGACGCTGTCTTGCTTCAAGATGCTGTGATGTATCTCACACATCCAGACGATTTGCTTGCAACCTTCAACACTGCAGCCGCCCACCTCAAACCCGGTGGAGTCCTTCTTTGTCTGCCCGACTTGGTCAAAGAAGAATTCCAAGAAACCAGCATGAGTGGTGGAAGCCTGGGCCAACCTGCAGCCCAATTGCTAGAATGGCACTGGGATCCCAATCCAGACGACCACACCTACCGAATCGACATGAGTTTCATGTTCAAGCATACAAATGGCCAAATGGAAACGGTTCACGAGCATCACGAATTGGGCTTGTACGACCGAAAAACGTACTGCAGGTTGATTCGCGAAGCGGGCTTTGAGTTGGTGCCTGCGATGGTGTACGAAGACATCGAAATACCTGAAATTTTCTGCGCGATCAAAAAGCCAATAGAGGGTTGATAAGGAGTATCCATGTCAACTTGGGAGCAAGGCCCTCAGACCATCATCGGACCCACATCTCTTGAGTCTTTTATGGACGCTCATTGGGATGATGCGCCTTTGATTGTCCAAGAAAGAGGATCGAGCCTGTACGATGGGCTGCTCAGCATGGATGAACTTGATCAACTGATCCATAGTTCTGGTCTTCGTTATCCAACTTTTCGGCTGGTTCGCGAAGGGAAAGAGATTCCCACATCTGAATACACCGTGGGTCCTCTTGAGTGGGGAACCGGCACCGCATCTGGCTTTATCGACTTGGACCGTACTCGTGATTTGATGCGTCGTGGATGCACATTGGTCATGGAGGCTTGCCAGCGGCTGCACAGACCCATTGCAGAACTATCTCGGCTTTTTGAGCAAACCTTCCAGTGTCCCTCTCCAGTCAATCTGTACGTGACTCCACCGCGGGCTCAAGGGTTCAATCCACACTTTGATGTTCAGAACGTATTCGTTCTCCAGCTGCACGGAACCAAGCGATGGCAAGTCTATGGACCCCACATCGAAAAGCCACTTCCAAGCCAAGCGGTCCACGGAGCCGTCACGCCCGGTCCATTGCTTCATGACATCACCTTGTCTCCAGGCGATCTTCTGTACCTACCCCGTGGGTTCGTTCACTGCGCACACACGACAGGGGAACTCTCGGCACACCTTTCGGTGAGTTTAAAACCAACGACATGGGCAGATGTCTTTCAGGGCTTAGTGAACACATTGCCCCACGATGCGCGATTCCGTTCTGCAGTCCAGCTGCAGTCTGCGGGACCAGCCGAGGCGTCCGAAGACATGGAAACAACCTTTGCATCTTTAATGGATGCGTTCTCCGAGGGATCGGATTTGGAAGATGTACTGGACGATATGGGCCGGCGATTCGTAGCCACTCGTCTTCCATCGACCAAAGGTCAACTTCTTGCCCTTCAACACGACAATTCGGTCACCTTAAATACAAAACTCATGGTTCAGCCTGGGGTCATGTCACGGATTGATGCCGACACAGACAAAGCCCACCTGNATTTCCATGGCAAGGTCGTCTCTGTTCCGTGGAACACCATTGGTGCCTTGCGCTGGATCGCAAGCGCTGAACCATTTGAAACACGAGACATCCCAGGGGACATCAGCGACGACACCCGGTGTCAACTGGCCCAACACCTGGTCAATGAAGGCTTCCTCCTCTGTGTATAGAGGACCTCGCTTCAGTCCTTAGTCCACATACCCAAGCTGCCTCAATCGCTCCATATTCGCAGGACCCGTTGCTTCGACAGGTTTGGATGGTTCCAGATGATCATGGCCATCTACCCGTTTGGATGGTGCCAGATGATCATGGCTATCTACACGTTCTACCGTCTCGGGTACCCATGAGGAACCGGTCATGTCATCTCCAACCGGAAGACCCAGGTACGCCAACATCGTGGGCACCAAATCGAGTTGGGTCACCTCACCCAATGAACCCTGGGACACGCCAAGCCCGGATAAAACAACAATCCCTCGATCATCGTGTTCCCCATCATCTACACGGCCAGGGGAAACCAGTTCCGTCAACAGAATGCCCCCCAGACGAACCCCATCCCACTCTGCCTCTGGGAGAACATGTTCGATGCTCAAACTCCACATGGACTTTTGAGGGAATGGCTCAACCCGGTACAACGGCGTTTCATCATCAAAGCGAAAGCCCGCCAATGCCTCTGTGAGCGCATCATCCAACAACGGTGCATCCGGTGTGAGGACAAGCTTTCTACCGACCCGTACGATCTGGTGCGCNCCGATATGCGGCTCCANCCATGCAGTCAGCGCATCAATTCTAGGAACCACNGCATGGGCGCCACCACCCGCATTTCGAAANCCATGATCGCTCACAACCAGAATGGCACTCTCTGGGGTCAACTGCGCCTGAATCTCTCCGAGAATTTGATCGGACAAGACATAAGCACCATCCACATGCCTGCCTCCATCTGCAGACCAATGAGTATGAGACAAAGCATCGGTCAGATACACGGTAAACGTCGCCACATCCGGCTCATGCTCATGAAGTTGTGAGATGAACACATCTCTATCGATGCGGAGCCGCAATCGACGAAGAAACGCCGCTCGTTTCCGCGGTGGCATCGGCGAAAGCCTTTCCATCATCGAAAACCGTATGCCCGCCCAAATCGTTGACCAGCGCAGCCCGTCTGGGATGCCAGCCAAAGCCAACTCNCCCATGGANCGNTCGGTTTCGACCCGCTTCCTGTGTTGTCGATTGGAAAGCTCCATCTCCTTGACCCACGATAANTCAGATGGATGAGTGGAAGCATCGGAAGCCAACCAGGCTGGAACNGTAAACCCCGGGAGACCATCCGCAGGAGGCGGCCAAGTAACCAACCATTTGTATAAGCCTACGTCGAGTCCATAAGACCGNGCTATCTCCCAAAAACGAGCCGCNGTCGCTTGGTCTGACCGAGTATTCAAACCTCGGATTCCGTGTTCNTTTGGCGTTTTCCCGGTCGCCATNGTCGTCCACAGTAGCGGAGANAACATCGGTTCNGCCGCCATNAGATCACCGGACAAACCTTGGGCTTTCAGTGCATCCAAGTTCGGTGTTTGAGCGCGGTCCACAACCGTCCACGTTGCGCCATCCAGCCCCACCACGACCAATCGCGTATCAACCGGTTCTGGCACCGGNCGAAACAGACCCAAAGCGTACACGAGAANAACCACACNCAACCATAAAACCGGCCGTTCTTTTCCGGGNAGGTGCGGCCCCAGCCACCACCCNAGCGTCATCAAAGGAACACANGTCAAAAACAACCACGGTCCCAGATGNTCCATAANCCATGGATTCACCAGCCATACCAACAGCAACACCAACACAGCGGCCGGCAACATGAAGAGGATGGCTCCGTTCAAACGACGAATCATGGCAACAAGGCTCCGGGTGCAAAACCATCCCAAAAGAGCCAATCTCCTGGGTGGGCGCGCAAAACTCTATTCAACCATGCAGCAATATGGTCAACCCCATCCTCTAAAATCCCTTCCATCGGTTGATCCCGATCAAGCGGAATCTCATCTCCCACTGCGGCAATGTACATGGGGCCATCCCCTGGATTTCTGTAGCAATGAAGGGTCAACAAGGCTGCCCCGGTCTGCGCAGCAAGCCAGACGGGGCTAGCGGGGATGGCCATCGTGTGACCCAGAATGCTTCGATGCAACCTTCGACCCAATTCTTCTCCTCCACCGGTTCCATCTCCAGCGGTCAACACCACACCCCCATCTTCCAAGCTGCGCAACAGCGGTCTTAGAAAACGCTTCCCATCATGAAGTTGTACGGGCATTCGCGACTCTAATTTCGCACGAACCCCTGCCGCCCAGTTGCCCGTTTCAGACAATTCCACCCGTGTCACTTCTCCGCCGCCAACCTGGGTCACAGGCCAACCCAACCGCCCCAACACGTGAAGCGGGAGTTGAGCGGGACCCATGTGCGGGTGAACCAACACCACACCACGCCCAGCACGTCGATATGTTTCGAGGTATTCCAAGCCCTGCCACCCAAGGTACAAAGGCCATTTACGGGCATCACATTTATCAAATGAAAACCCGATGTACTGATTGGCAAAGTGCGAAGCAAAAACATCTGCAGCCACATCATCAAGCAGACGGCCATCCGGCACCATTCCGCTGGGAAAAGCGCGGCCTAAGTTGAGCAACACTTCTTCGTATTTTCGACGTGCAGCCTTGGTCATTACACGTCCCAGCAAACGAACGGCGCGATGCTCCCAAGGGACTGGCAACAACTCCAAGCCCTGCTGACCTGGACCCCATACCATCCGACGATAAACGTCTTTTACCCTTCCTTCTCCGAATATCACTCTATGTACCCAAGCCCTTTCAACCTATCCAGAGTCTCTTGTTCTCGCGCATCTACATTCTGGTGAACCCCACTTCCTATCGATTGAAGGGTTGAAACCGATAAAAGCGCTGCATCTTGATTCGCAGCACCCCGTTGTATGGCACCACGGGTCATGTGAGAACCCACCTGCACCCACCCAGTTTCGTGCCAGACCTTCGACAACAAATAGGTCGGTCTGTGAATACTCCCNTTCGCCCGTTCCTGTTGGTTGATGGTTCTGTCGTAGCAAATTGAGCGAATTCCAGGNCNGTCCAACGCTTCACCAGCCAAAAGTGGCAGCAANGAACGNCCATCNANACCATCGGACTCTTCTCCNAAGAAAGCCCGAACCGTCGGCGCAATGTCCACCACNCCCACAGGTGCATCCACAACCAACCCTTCATCCACTCGACCTGGATAGCGAATCAACATGGGAACCCGAATGGCGGATTCATCCAGATCCCCCCCATGGTTGTACCAAACACCGTTCTCTCCCAAGGACTCTCCATGGTCACCCACAACGATCACAAGGGTATTTTCAGCAAGCCCTGAGTCATCCAACCATTTGAGCAAGCGACCCACCTGCTCATCCACCGAAGACACCTCACCCGCGTACTGTGAATTGACCCAGTCAGCATCGGTGATTCCTTCCAGACTGGGCTTCAGGTATTCCGCAACGCCTTCAACCTGCGCCATCGATGTATGGCTGGGGTCTTTAGGATCTCCACTGTAGTAGGCCGTATCCCATGGTGAAGGCGGGTTGTATGGACCATGTGGGTCAAACAAATGGACCCAGGCAAAAAAGGATTCATCTTCTCCTTTTTCCATCCACTTTAATGCCGCATCAACAGTATGGGAACCAGGCCGCTCCAACACCGCATGCGGACTAAATCTCCGTTCTATCAAAGACCACAAACGTCCTGGTCCGGACTGTTCCCATCCCTTCACGGACCGAAAAACATCATCGAATACGTTGAAATGATCACCAAAACCAAGTTTAGATTCCAGGACATATGCACTGATAAACGCACCCGTTCGATACTTCCGTGATTCAAACATTTCGGCCAACAGGGACTCGTCTTCTGGAATCGCCATTCCATTCAGCAACATCCCTGTGGTCCACGGACCATTCCCCGTCATCATGGCTGCATGACTGGGACCTGTCACGGCAATGGGGGCATAGGCGTTGGAAAAGCGCACGCCCTGCTTTGAAAGTTCATCCATGTGGGGTGTGCGGACAGTCTTTGAATGCACATGATCGGCACGAATCGTGTCCACACTGATCAGCAACACATTGTCTTCACCCTTCACCCTGTCAGTCAACGACCTGTCGACCAAGGCAAAACACAGCACCCCCACGGACAAGCCCACAAAGAAAAACACCGCTGCCTTCGCCCCACGATCAAAGCGAACCATGAGACCCGTCAGCGCAACGATAAGGAATGGAAACCACACCTCAACCTGCAACCCCGCGCTGGCACTCTCCACCGTATGAGGCGCTGGACCCGCATCCAAAAGCGTGCTTCCAAAGAGTAAAAAGATCAGAGACCATGAACTCCAAACTGTGTATCGAACCGACAAAAATCGTCCAAATATCAGTGAAGCCCCAACTGCAAACACCGAAAAACTAGCGGTCAGACAAATGAGAAGATCGATAATTTCAACAAAAGACCATTGATAGCGAGTGCCCGAGAGAACAAAAAATACATTGGTAAAGCCACAATAAATGGCCACAACAAGGGCGACAACCAGTGACAACCCCAGCGATGTGCGTCGTTTATTCACCAATTCACAAGCTCCTGTCACTCTGTTTTAACGGCCACAATAGCGCCTATGGTATCGTCCCTGGGACCATGATGAGCATTTTCGTCAGCCGTAAGGGATGAAGCATGCCCGTCGTTGCGCTAATACACATCTGCTCTCATAGGGGGTGGCACGATGAAGCACACAATCAGAAACCTACTGCTCGTTTTGGGCGGGTTTGCCATTTTCTCTCCAAATGCTGCAGCCAAAAAGGTTGTCGTTCCGCCAATGCTTCCCAGAGGTGTGCCCGCTCAACAGGCCACCAACCTGACGACTCTCCTTTCATCTGAACTTGAATTTATCGGTGATTTCGATGAAGTCGCTCAACTCACAAAGCGACCTGGCCAACTGGGGACAAGCTGTCTCGCCTCGAGCAGTTGTCTTCGTGGAATTGCCAGCGCCAACGGCTCACAAGCGCTCGTGGGTGGAAAAATCACCAAATATGGTGCCGATGTCGAAATCATCCTTGTTTATCTGGACGATGGGAAAATCGTTCGAACGGTAAAAAAGAAGATCAAGAACGAAGCCATGACGATTGCCGACGAATTGTCAGTGTTGGCCCGACACGCCATTACGGGTGTCGATCCGGACGCCAAGGCCGAAGCAGATAAGATTTCGGGCTTTGAAGGCGGAGGAATGGCACTGATGGATGAGGAGGACGAGGAAGAAGATGACGACGACATGCTCGCAAGCTCCGCGTCCGTCTCTCGTAGCATTCAAAGTACCGGCAGTTCATTAGACGATGACCTTGAGTTTGAAGACTTGGATGGAGACATCGAAGAAGAGGAAGAGAGCCGAGGCGGTGGACGTGCTGCTGCAGGTGGTGCTGCCGCAGGTGCTGCTGCCGTTATGGCTGCACGAAAAATGGCAGAACAAAAAGCTGCCGCGCAAGCCCGTGAACAAGCGAAAAAGGCGGCGGCGGCTGCCGCTATGGATGCAAGGCGGAAAGCTGCTGTTGAAGCAGCCAAACGAGCGGCCAAAGCCAAAGCGGCTGCGGAAGCGGCAAGAAAGGCGGCTGAAATGGAGGCCGCTGCTGCCGCCGCTGCCGCTGCAAAACTCGCTGAACCCGCTGCAGAGTTCGACCCCAATGAATTCAACTTTGGTGGTTCAGCAGAAGACATCAGTTTTGGCTCAGCTTCTTCCATGATCGAAGTAGACGAAGCTGAAGAAGAGTCATCCTACGGAAGTTCTTCTGCCGGATACGTGGACTTGGACGAACCCACGCCCACCCGAAGTCGGACTCCAACCCGCGACACGCGCAGCCGAGCTGCCTCTCCAAGAGTCCGAAGCACAAGCAGTGCATCGTCGGGGGGCATCGATGTCACGGGTAGACTTGGATACGGCCGATTCCAGTATCTGAGTTTCATGACCTATGGCTTTGAAGCATCCTACCAACTACAAGACAACATTGCGGTCGTGGGTGGACTGGAGGCATTCTCCACACGTCGGCTTCTTCCTCCAGAACAAGTGCCTGTAGGAGAGCCAGCCGTACAATGGAATACGATCGTGCCCCTGAGTGTGGGCGCCCTGTATCGACCAACGAACGATACAATCCGGCCCTATGTAGGCGCGAACGTGCAACTCCTTCCAGGCTATGTGGCAGAAGCTGGGGCTGTGGCCTTTGGACTTCAGGCACGGGGTGGTTTCGACTATCTATTGGCTGATAATCTCGGCATTAATGTCAATGCAGGCGCCGGCTTTTGGGCTGGCAGTGAATGGTACAGAATCGACGGATTACTGAATACCGGAATGACTGCACAAATCAATGTCGGAACCGTATTCCTGTTCTAATCATGCATCGCACTGTTTCCATCGCCAACCTTGTTCAAGCCGGTATCTACGGGGCTGCTGCCTATTGGCTCAAAGAACGCTGGGGATTATCCTCCGGAATCGCGGCCACATGCTGTGCTTTCCAAGTAGTGGGTGCAATCGCTGTGGCTGCCGGCCGTCCTCGATACGCTCGGTGGGCGTCCATCGCAAGCTTGGTGGGAATGGCCATTTTACTGGGTCAATTCATCGAAACTGCCAACCACTTACAAGAAGCGTACGGCAGCGATGCACGAAAAATCGGTAAACGCAGCCTCGACACTGTATGGCTCGCCCTTCCATGGGGGTTCTTCTTTCCCATTTGGCAGGCGGTACATGGTGGTTTGAAGAACTTGATCGTTCCAACGGTGGCACTGTTGTTCCCGATTCTTTTTCACACCGGTGTGGATGAACCAACCTTCTCTTGGCCACTACAGCCCGAAAAAGAGGCGGCCGCGGAGGCCGCCTTTTCTCTTTGGAATGGTAAAGATGCCACCCTGCCAGAAGGGGTAGGACCCGCAACGGTCCTGCTCACCCCTTTCGAAAATGGGCGCCCCGGAAAAGCGGTGCTTGGAAATGGAAAAAACCTGGCACAAGCTGTTTCAAAAGCCCTCGAGCGCCTGGAAGCGCCGGGTTCAGAGCGCCCAGCGCTCGTTCTTGATGTGGCACGAACGCGATATCCAAGAAACGCACCGGTACCTGCTGGAGATGGTGGTGGCCTGGGCAAGAAAAGCGGTGTTTCTCCTGTTGTTGCATGGCGCCCTGGCAACATGGGTTCATTGAGAGTGGCACCCAAATGGGTTCTGCCTCGCCCCAAACTACGGGGAATGAGTCCAACCCGATTCGATTCCGTTCTGGCTGACGAATCTGGCACACACGCCATCACAGGGGCGTGGACGTCGCCACAAGAACCTACACCGGAAGCCATACTGGCGGCCGCCCTGGCTGGAGGGCGAATGCTGGCACACCACCAGACCGATAATGGTGCATTCGCATACACGGTTCGTGGACCATCCGGCAAAGTGAAGAAAAAAGGCTACAACTTCCCACGTCATGCGGGAACCACATGGTTTCTCACACGTCTCGCACTGAGGACGGGCGATCCTGAAGTGAAACGAGCTGCGGAACTGGGCCTTCTGTATATGGAGAACCACACGACTCACATCAGTGGTGAACGCGCCTATCTGGGCGATCCACGGCGACAAGATGGACAGGCTTGGGCGGGAACAACCGCCCTCGCAGTTCTTGCTGCCGTTGCCCTCGAACACCCACTGGCTGTCCCTTGGGGACGGTTTTTGGCAAGCAGTATCGATGAATTCGGACAAGTTCATGGAGAGATGAACCGAAAAACAAAGGTTTTTCGAACACAGCAAAAGAACCCATATGGCCAAGGACAAGTCACATTGGCCCTCGCTGCATTGGTTCGTGCGGGCCACGATGAATTTCGACCCACACTGGAACTGATGGCGGCCTATATGGACGGCGACTACGCGCCCGGTGGTGTCGGACGTTTGTTTTCTCTCGATGAACATTGGACATGTCTCGCTGCACTCGCGATTCAAGACGCGCTTGGTCAGGCCAGTGGTATGGAAGTCTGCAATGGGTACCTGGCCAAAGAGAAAGGCAAAGTACCCGACGAAACCAGCCGCCTTCGCCCAACCAGTGGCGCTGCAGGCGGTCTTGCAGAAGCGGTGGTTGCAGGCGCAGTGTTGGACCCCAAACACAAAGAAGATGCCATTGCATACGGCAGATGGTTTCTACAAAACGCCTACAACGAGACTGACGCTTCGTTGCTGCCACGCCCCGAAGCACTCATCGGAGGTTTTCGTGATTCACCGTACAAGCTCGACGTACGCATGGATGCCGTCCAGCACATAGGGTGCGCTTTGTTGGGCATTGAAGCGTTGATGAGCGAGATAAAACCAGGGAGCCTACCTTAAGAAACCATTGTTTCTTCGCCTAAAAGCGGCCAATTCGATGTATGGTTGATGGGAAAGGTGAACCCATGACGATCCGCATACTCGCCCTCGCTCTGGCTTTGGCTGCTTGTAGTGAAAACAAGCTCTCTCCCATTGACGATGAGAGCCATNCGGCTGCCGCGGATGCAGACGTAGATGAAGATCCCCCAGACGACACACCCGTCGTCGAAGAGGACACAGGTGATGGAAATGACACTGCGTCGCCATGTCCAGATGACGATGGCGACGGTATCTGCAATGACGACGATGTCTGCGAAGGACACGATGACACCATCGATACAGACGAAGATGGGGTCGCTGATGGATGTGACCCATGCCCACTCGACAATCCCGATGATTCCGATGGTGATGGCGTATGCGATGGTGATGACGCCTGTGATGGACACGATGACACCATCGACACCGATGAAGATGGGGTCGCTGACGGATGTGACCCATGCCCACTCGACGCTCTCGATGATTCCGATGATGACCTCGTCTGCGACGCTGACGACCTATGTCCCGGACACGATGACTCGATGGATGACGATGGAGATTCCGTCCCCAATGGCTGCGACCCTTGTCCGTTCGACAATCCCGACGACTCCGACGGCGATGGCGTGTGCGACATGTTCGACGCTTGCCCTGATTTCGACGATGCCATCGATGCGGACGAAGATGGCACACCGGACGCCTGTGACCCATGCCCACTCGACAACCCCGACGATTCTGACGATGACTCGGTGTGTGACGCTGACGACATCTGTTCAGATGGTGACGATCGGGTAGACACAGACGGCGATGCCACTCCCGACGACTGTGACCCATGCCCACTCGATGCGCTCGATGATTCGGATGGTGACTCCGTCTGTGACTCCGATGACGTCTGCCCCGAGGGTGACGACTTGGTGGACACAGATGATGATGCAATGCCGGATGAGTGCGACCCATGCCCACTCGACAATCCGAACGATTCCGACGGTGACTCCGTCTGTGACTCCGATGACATCTGTGAAGGACACGATGACTTGATCGATACGGATGCAGACTCAACACCCGATGGATGTGACCCGTGTCCAATCGACAATCCCGATGATTCCGATGGTGATGGCATCTGTGACTCTGACCCGATTCCTGTCCCCAACGGACTCATCATTGCGTTTACTGGAAGCGAAATCCCTGATGGCTGGTTGGTGTGTGATGGGACGGAAGAGACACCCGACCTGCGGGGACGATTCATTTTGGGAGTGTTGGATGAAGAACCGGGCGTGACTGGAGGAAGTGGCACCCACGATCATGAAGGCTTCACTGACATCACCGAAATGGAGACTGGATACGCAAGCCCCGGCGGTCGCAGCTGTGGTCCACCAGGGTGCTGGTGTACAAACAAAGCCAGCAATGCGAGTCACAATCATGACATGACCCACGATCATACCCTGGAACCAAATTCGTCATTGCCACCCTTTTATGAGGTCATCTACCTGCTAAATGCTGATGCCGATACCATCCCCGCCCACGGTGTACTCGCGTCGATCACCGAGTCTGAATCACTTTCGGACACCTGGGAAATCTGTAATGGAGAAGGTGATTGTCCAGACCTTCGAGATCGATTCCTCAAAGGCTCCTCTGATGGGACGACTGGAACGACCGGAGGCTCTGACTCTCATGATCACGGAGGCTGGAGTGGAACCGAAATCGCAACCGGTATCTTTCACGGCAGCTACGGGATGACTGTGACCGCAGGTGGGCCATCTGCCACAGACCTAAGTCACTCCCACAGCTACGAACACGACCATGATCTATCCACCGAATCTACCCTTCCTCCATACCAATACACCCAATGGGTTTCTCCTGTGACCGACTCCATTCCAGCCTTGAATACCATTGGAATGTGGACTGGAAGCACAGATGAAATCCCCATGGGCTGGGTTCTCTGTGATGGAAGCGATGGGACCCCAAACCTATCCGGTCTATTTATCCGTGGAACGCCGGAAGATGGTGAGATTGGCTTCATCGGCGGGGATCTGGAACATGAACACTTCATCAGCGAAGACGGCGGTGGCACCACCGGAACCAATGGGGGTGGGAATGGTCAATGCAGCGGTGGTGGAGGCCTAATGGGCTTCCATTCCCATTCTGTTCCAGCCCACGATCATTCGGTGGCACCACAATCCAATCAGCCACCCTACTATACAGTGGCGTACATCATGTACGCGCCGGCTCCCTAAAGGCCCAACGCCTTCGCTCTTTCCCGTGTAGTTGAAACCATAGAGGGCGTGGTTTCGTACCAGTTGATTCCCCCACACCCTTCACACACGCCCTCAAATCGACCCGACAAATGTTGCATCCGCTTCGTAGTCGCCTGCTCTCCTTCCCACAGTTCACGAAAACCATGGTCGGCCAAAGAACCAAGAGACAGCTCACCTCGTAGATCTGCGCAACACATCATCAACTGCCCATCATGACGAATCACGGGGGTAATCCACAGTCCGGGACAAGCCGAACGTCCACCGTCATGTTCATCATCATCCTGCCAAGGGCGTGATTCCCACACGTTGACTTCAACACCGCCCTTTTTACCCGCCTTGATATCAAAATCCTTCATCGTTTTTTCGTACAGTCGGTCCGCCGCAGCCTGACCAACCGCGCCCCCACCAATACTTAGGCGCTTAAACATCAACTCATCATGCCAAAGGTCACCACCTTGGCAACCCAGCAAATCGGACCAGTACTGCAGAAAATCACCTGCCTCATGTTCATTGCCAGGCTGTACAACAAATTGCAGTTGAATATTGAGCGGGACTGACAACTCTTTGCGCCGTCGAATCAGGTAGCGGATGTTCCGACGCACCCTTTCCAGTGCATCCTGACCTTTAACCTTGGCGTACGTTTCAGCCGTATGGGCATCCAAAGTGAAGACCACCAAGAGGGGGACTTCAGGTCGCGCTGCCGCCAAAATTCCATCCATTCTTTCTGGCGGCAACCGAATCGCATTGGTGTCCACACGTAAATATCCAACGCGACTGCCCATCTTGTCCGCAGTAATATTGAGCAGTTCAGGCAGATCGGGATGCAAGGAAGGATCACCCAACCATTGAAAAATGATGTGATCGAACCGGCAATCATCCGCAACCAAACCATCGATAATCCGCCTAAATAGAGAAATATCAAGAAACCCCTTTGGCACATTGTGGATTTCTTCCCAGCCCTCATGATGGGGGGCACACATCTTACAACTCAAATTGCAGTGGTCCGTCGGTTCAATCTGAAGGACGCCATCGTGAGTTGGTTGCATAGCTACTTCATAGGACGGTCAAAACTATGACGCCAAACTTCAATCACTACGATACATTGCCCGCGTACCATACAATCATGCACATGCTCGGAGTCTTTATGCCCTTTCGCATCATCATCACCATGCTCCTTTTGACGGGATGCAGAAACGANTGCCAGCAAATCTGTACAGATATGGCCGATTTTGCTGCCGATGAGTGTGGAGAAGAATTTTCAGGTACCGAAGTCAAAGAATGTATGAGTACATACAAAAAGAAAAACCTCTCAGACGCGCAGTTGGATGACTGCAAAGAATATGGAAGCCGCCTCGAAGAAGAGTGGACTTGTGAGGACATAGGCGAGTATTTTGAATGATGAGACAGGCGTATAAAGCAGCTTCGTTGCATAAATCTGAACCCAACGTGTATTCTTCGCAGGGATGTATTCGAGTCATCCCAGTGTTCCATCATGAGGCTCCTCCCACATGATTCAATTTTCGCCCGTATCTTTTGGTCGCTACTACCTGATCGATAAGATCGCGGTTGGTGGCATGGCCGAGGTATTCAAGGCGAAATCTTTTTCTCACGGTGGTTTCGAAAAACTTCTGGTCATCAAACGGATCCTTCAACACTTGTCGGACAATGATGAGTTCGTCGAGATGTTCATCGACGAAGCCAAGATTTCTGTTGAACTACAGCACCCNAACATCATTCAGATTTATGATTTTGGGCGGATTCAACAAAACTACTTCATCGCTATGGAGTGCGTTGAAGGAAAAGACGTCAAAGGCTTGCTACGAAAACTTGCAGAGCGAAGACGGCTTCTCCCGACGGAGTATGCGGTCTACATCGGTCACGAACTATGCAAAGGCCTAGATTACGCACACAAACGTACAGACATGCTGGGCAACCAGCTCGGTATCGTTCACCGTGACGTTTCACCGTCCAACATCTTGGTGTCCTATACAGGCGAAGTAAAGATTGCGGACTTCGGTATCGCCAAAGCCCAAATCAGCGCCTACAACACCAAAGGCGGGGTACTCAAAGGAAAGTTTGAGTACATGAGTCCAGAACAAGCATCCGGCGAAGATCTCAACCATCAGGCCGATATTTTTGCGACCGGAATCATTCTGCATGAAATGCTGACTGGACGGCGCTTGTTCAAGACCGACTCCGATATCAAAACACTGGAACGCATAAAATCTGTGGACGTGGAGCCACCCAGCAAGCTGAATCCAGCCATTCCTAAACGGTTGGACGACATCGTTATGAAAGCGCTGGCACAATCCAAAACGGATCGTTTTAGCGACGCACGGGAACTCCAAAATGCTTTGCTAGAGTTTATGTACCCGGCCACTCCTGATCTCACTCGTGAGAACCTCGGGCATTTTTTGACCGAGATGTTTTCAGCTGAAATTCGCTCAGAACGAGACCGGTTGGAAACAGGAACAAAGGCGGCGACTGCTCTTCATGAACAAGCACCTGAAATCGACTTGGACGAAGAGTGGGAAGAGTCTGCGAGCGCCAACACGATTCATGTCGCACCCACTCGCACGCCACTATACGTCGCGCTGTTCTCCTTTCTGGCCTTGGTTGTCGGTCTGATTTGGTTTGGAAACCAACAAACACTCAATACAGATACCGATACACCGGCTGAAGTGGTGGTCCGACCCGCAACCCTTCATCTGAAAATCACGCCCGCTACGGACACCGTCGTCACCATCGATGAAGTCGTCGTGGGGTCTGGTTTAGATACCATTCACGCAGAACTCATTCCCGATCAAGAGTTCACATTGAAAGTGGTGGCCGATGGATATGAACCGTACATCAAGAAAGACATCGTCAAAGCAGGAGAACGGCTGCGATTACACGCAAGCCTGACCCCAACCCCCAAACCCAAAGTCAAAGTGAAGGCAACCCCGGTTGTGGTCGACAAAAAGGTGCCTGTGGCGACCCCCACCACAACCCCCACCACAGACCCCAAACCGGCAGCACCTGGAAAGCTGAATGTGAACGTGCGTGGCGGGTGGGCAGAAGTCTACGTGGATGGTCGAAGAGTCGACACGACTCCCATCTTCAATCACCCACTTCCTGTGGGTAGACACACCATTGAGGTTGTCCATGGTGCAACGGGTGAACGGCAAACACGGGTCGTTACCATCATTCCGAACGAAACCACACGAGTCACATTCTAAGACACATCAAAACCGGACCACTACCGTTCCCGTTTCCGTCTTTTTATCGCCTTCCGAATCGGTTGGTTCCGGCTGCAATGCCAATGCTACCCCCGTAGCACTGGCCACCATCACCCCAACACCCGCCCAGATGTACCAAGGAATCGCTTGCTGTTCTCCGGCAGCAGGTGCGGCTGGCGCTGGCGGTGGTGGAACCACCGGAGCCGTGGTCAATGGAGCGACCGACCCAAATAGTACGGAAGCCAACACTGGATTGGTGCTGATATCGACATCCAAACGATTGGGAGACACCTCAGTGGGCGCCAAGGTACCAGAGTCGGACAAAAAACCACCGAGTTGTTCGGTCAAACCGACAAAAGTCTTGGACAGATCTTGCCAATCTCCTTCGGTCGGAGAGTCTGCATACAAGATTCGAGAAAAGTTTCCTGTCCGGGACTCATACAGCTGAACCGCAAGCTCTCCACCTTTCGTTTCTCCGGCGATCAACACCATACCGTCGGTCACCTGATCACCAACAGCTCGATATAAATCTCCCGTTTGTCTGGACCACTCTTCCGTATTCTCTCCAGCCAAACCGATGAAGTAAGAGTCAACCGAGAGAGAGATGCGGGCTTTTTGACCTGGAAACACCTCAACCTTTGCGTGACTTCGACGCCCCCCTTCCGCAGCCACAAGAACCCGGTGAATACCCGGAACGACATCTTGAATGGTTTGTGGGCCTTCCCCTCTGTATCGACCATCCACGTAGACTTCGGCAGTAGAGTCCTGAAAGTCCACGACAATGCCACCCACCGGAACGGCCAACACCTGGCTCCGTACACTATCGAACAACTGCACTACCTTGGGGGGGTAATACACCGGGTCCAACTCCCGAGATGCATCCAACTGCACGACGCGCTTAAATGCTGCCTGAGCCAGGCCAGTGTCTCCCATGGACAGACCAATATTGCCCTGAACCAACAAAGCATCCACCAAAGCTTTGCTATCGGTTGCTCCTGCCAACGCATGTTCCAGGGCCTCTACAGACTCTGATATGCGCTCCTGTGCGCTCTCAAGGTCTGCATGCTCAAACAACACACGCCCCTCGGATAGCATGGCTTGCCCGTGAGCTTGCAGCGCTTCATTTGCGATGCGCGAACCCCGTCCCCGCAAACGCGCTCTCACTTCATCGGGATCGACGACTTGAAAGCCCTTCACGTCTGCAGCTTTTCGGGCCAAACGTTCCGTTGAGTCCACACTCTCTTGCGGGCTTAAACGGTCGACGTGAAGCCCAACGACCACCAACTCTGTAGACGCAGCAGCGTGCGTCACTCCCAAGCCTGTCGCAACAAGAAACCAGAACATCAAACCCACCACGCAGCACACTGTGCGAATGTGCGTACTCTACCACCGACAAACTCATTTTCGGGATCTATACTTGCCATCCACACCTCTTGTACGCCACAATAGAGGCCACAGTCACGTAGGCCGCTAAGGGGGTGGGCATGCGTTTTGATGCAGATCAGGAAAGAAATACCGGACGCGCCATTCGCATGGCAGAAATGAAGACGCGTGAAGTCTTGGCTGGTATTGATAGTGCAGAAGCCATTCTTAGGGCGAGACCCAAACGAGAAGAACGGACCCGTGCAGGTGCAATTGATCGCTTAGAACAAGCGGTACTTTCTGTACGCGGAGAAGCGCGTCGAACCAAAGAGCCCGAATTGGTAGAGTTGGCAAATCAAGCGTCTCGCCATTGGGATGAAGCAGAATCGTTGCGATGGCAGTTGGCCATGTCTGCTCGACGAATCGCTCGAGGCGAAGCCCGGAAGTTGACCTGTTCGCTCATGGCGGAAGAAGATCTTGTTCAAGAGGGGTACATCGGACTGCTCCGTGCCGCCCGACGCTATGACCCTGATCGTGGCATTCGATTCACAACTTACGCGCGATGGTGGGTTCGCGCCCAAATGACCAGAGCCCTTGAAACCGCCGGAAGAATGGTCCGCCTTCCAGGGGGTGCAGTCGAACAACTCCGCAATCTTCAACGAATCATGGAACGGATGGATCACGCAGGTGTTGCATACTCCTTGGAAGATGTGGCTGCGGAAATCGGAATCGACAAAGCGCGCGCTGAGTTGCTGTTGTCGCATCGTGGGATTGTGTCCATTGACCAGCCCGATGATGACGGTCTAAAGGTCGGAGACCGCCTACCCAGCGCTGGTGGCCGAATAGATCCCCACGACAATGCATCATTGATTCAAGAAATCACCCAAATGCACGATGCTTTGGACCGCGTACTCGACGAACGCGAGCGCTACATACTGACCGAACATTTTGGTCTAAACGGACGCAATGCCAGAACCATGGCCGACATTGGCAAGACCATGGGACTAAGCCGAGAACGAGTCCGTCAGATCGAATGTGCAGCGCTGCGCAGGCTGAGAAACAACATTTAGTTCAGACTAATATTGAGCGCGAAGGGTCATCGACTCGATGGTTGCATGATCTCCCGCGGGAGCGATTCGCGCAATTTCAGCACTGTTTGGCGATATTGCAACTACAACCAAGCCCATGTCCGGCACCATCGAGCCTGGATTCACAACAATCTCTTTCCCATTGGGCAGCCCCAAGATGGCAC
>PALY01000058.1 GCA_002707085.1 Deltaproteobacteria bacterium | reverse complement strand
GTGATCGTCCGCACATTCGTCTTCGTACGCGTCGATGGCCTCCGATAGTTCGGCACATGCTTCACGGTTGCCGTCTTCACATTCGTCCCAGAGTTCTTCGATGATTTCCTCAAGTTCTTCGCATTCGTCTTCGTGGTCGTCATCGTCGTGGTCATGGTCATCGTCATCGTCATCGTCTTCGCATTCGTCTTCGTACCACTCAAGTATTTCCTCCAGTTCTTCGCATGCGTCGCGGTCACCGTCTTCACATTCTTCCCAGAGTTCTTCGATGGCTTCTTCTGCTTCATCGCAGCGATCGTCACGTTCCTCGTCGTCGTGGTCATCGTCGTCGTCGTGGTCATCGTCTTCGTCTTCGCATTCGTCTTCGTACCACTCGAGTATTTCCTCAAGTTCTTCGCATGCGTCGCGGTCGCCGTCTTCACATTCTTCCCAGAGTTCTTCGATGACTTCTTCTGCTTCATCGCAGCGATCATCACGTTCCTCGTCCTCGTCCTCGTCCTCGTCGTCTCCGTCGTCGTCTCCGTCGTCGTCTCTTTCTTCTTCTTCCACGGAATCTTCATCGGCCCCAGCATCCGTTTTGTCTTGGTCAAAGCAGCCAACTGTAAACAGCAAGCACAAGGGGAGGAACAGTGTTCGTAGGGTCATGAGGTACTCCTGGTTGTCCGTCTAAAAACTAAATGTATTGAGGTGATGCCCACCTTCACACTTATCTTGCCGTAGTTATCGAGTATGTGTACTGAAAAAATACATTTAGTGTACTGAAAGCGTACGGAAGCGACAGTACAGTTAATTCACAATAACGATAGACATCAACCATTTTATGGTCCAATAATGAGCCGAAAGGTGTACTGAATGACTTGGCCAGATGTACATAATTACCTTGACTATCGGATCTTCCTTTCCGATTGGTTGCAATGGAAGAAAGAGGCATCACCTCGATTTAGTCACCGCGGGTTCGTGCGTCGCGTTGGCCAAAAGAGTCCGAGTTTGTTGGTCGATATCGTTGCGGGCCGGCGAAGTATGACCCCCGATATGATCACTTCGTTTGCCAAAGAGATGAAGCTGAAAGTGGAAGCCAAGCAGTTTCTGGAGTTGCTCATAGATTTGGACAAGGCGGGTACCCCAGAGAAGCGGAACCGGGTGTGGGAGCGGATTTCTGCCCGTAAGCGCTTTCAAGAAGCACATGCGATCGAGGGCGATAGCTTCCGTTATTTGTCAGACTGGTCGTACCCAGCCATCCGTGAGCTGGCTTTGCGACCAGATTTTCAGCGGGATGCGGGTTGGGTATCGGCCATGCTTCGCCCAAGAATATCCAAGGCGCATGCCCAGCGGGCTTTAGATGCGCTGTTTGAGTTGGGGATGTTGGTTGAGTCTGAATCCGGTGAGGTTTGCCAGGCGGATGGTGCCGTGGTGACGCCCAGAGAAGTGCTCGGTTTGGCGGTTCACAATTATCATCAGGGAATGATCGAAAGGGCTCGCGATGGAATCGTGAACTTTAAGGCTGCGGAACGCCACTATACGGGCGTTACTGTGTGTATTCCTGAAGCGTTGGTGCCACGGATAAAGGACGAAATCAATGCTTTTGCAGAGAGGCTGCTGGAGCTGTGCGATGGTGCCGAAGAAACAGCGGAACGTGTGTATCAGTTCCATTTGATGGCTTTCCCGTTGAGCGGTGGCAAAGAGGAAGAAGCATGACTCGTATTTTGTGGATCATATGTGTGGCTACAGCATGTTCAGGTACTGAAGACACAAGCCAAGGCACGGTGGTGGGGAATCCGGGTGACACGTCGATGCAGCTGGCTCGCAGCTCCGCTGTGGACATTGTGGACGCAACCACATTCGTTGATGCCTTTGAGTGGATGGATTGCAATGGCACAAGTTCTACCGTTGATGTGCAGTCTGATGTCGACCTTTTGGGACAGAATACGGTTGAGGGGCCATCGGGTGAATGGTGTGGCCTGACCATCCATTTGGGTGACACCCTGGAAATCGTGACCGAGTTGGCGGGTGAGGAAGAGAGTGAACGCTTTCAGCTTCAGTTTGCTTTGGATGTGGAGTACCTGCAGCTGAGCGCCCAGGATGGATTTGTGGTGGGTGGGAAATCCACCGTGGTTGAGTTTGGTCACCCAAACTGGCTCGATTTGGAAGCCATCCGTTGGGACGACGATGAAGATGGTGAGGACTGCGAAGAGGCAGAAGAAATCATGGAAGAACTCTGGGAAGCCTGTGAAGATGGCGATGGTGACGCTTGTGATGAACTCGATGAAGTCAGCGAATGGTATGACGCGAACTGTGAAGAAGATGATTTCGGCGATGAGGGTGAAGATAGCGTTTTGATTGACGAGGACTCCTCATCTCATGATCGCCTGGTTCGAGGGTTCATGTTTGGTTCCGCTCTATACGAAGACGATGATTCAGATGGTCGTGTGAGCGATGATGAACGAAGTTCTGGTTCAATGGCTGTGGGCAGTGAACACCCCGATTTTGTGACAGAAGATGAAGCTACAGATGATGTCGATACAAATCGCAGCAGTGAATTTGGTGCCGATGGAGACTTAGAGGTGGGGGGGTGTGGCAGAAATGAATCGAACCTGGCTTGGCTTTTGCTGCCTTTTGCTGTTTTTAGATTGAGACGTCCCAATCAATAGATTCGAATAAGCCGTCTCCGTTTGGTTTTTAGATTCCCACCGTGGATCTTTTCGGCTAAGCAAACACCGGTGTTGTACATGTTTGAGCCAAACACAGGGAGGGGATCGTGGATTCAGTGGCATATGGATTTGGACGTCTGCTTGAAAGCGGAGACCATGAAGAGATTGTGGACAAGGTGACGACAGCCTTGGCGGGTGTTGGCTTTGGCGTTTTGAGTCGAATTGACGTTCATACAACCTTCAAGGAAAAGCTTGATGTGGACCATCGGCCGTACACAATTTTGGGTGCGTGCAATCCGGTTTTGGCACAAGAGGCGTTGGCTGAAGAGCCGCACGTAGGGCTATTGATGCCCTGCAATGTTGTGGTTCAGAAAGGCGAGGGCGGCATTGAGGTTTCGATTATCGATGCTCATTCGTTGAAGCCCCTGATTGCGGAAGACAGTCCAGCACGTGTGGCCATGGAAAAGGCGGATGGTTTGCTGCGTCATGCCTTAGATACATTGAATTGAGGCACAAGATGACTTGGTGTGCGAAACTGTAGCCCTCTGTATAAGAATACGTACGATGTGTGTACGAGGAGTTCAGTCTCATGGCCCGTAAGAAATTTCAATGGAGCCGTGAAGGCGAGGACGACGAAGAAGGTGAAGTACACTTCACGGAGCGGGGCAACCGTACAGAGGCGAACAGGGCCAAAGACAAGTTGTTTTCTACTGTGAAAGACCTGGTCGAAATGAAGAAAGAAAGGCGCAATCAGTTGCCCCTTTCTGAAGATGTGAGAGACGCCATCGAAGAAGCGATCCGAATCAAGAACAAGGGGAAGGTTCGAGGAGGTTTTAGGCGACAGTTGCTGTACGTAGCCAAGGTCCTACGCCAAGAAGAGGAAGAGGATATCGACGCATTGTACCGGGCGATTGAAGGCCTTCCGCCGGTTCGAAAGAGGTGACTGGATGCGAATGCGACCGTGTGCTTTAATCCTGCTCAGTGTTGGCTTTTTGGCCTGCACCTCGAAGCCGTCCACTTCAAAAAGCAACCCAGACGAAACCAGCGACTTTCAGGATGCTGAACAAGGAGCAGAAGACAGTCGAGGGCCTTGGGTTGCGCCTCCGCCCTCCATTGTGGCTGACCCACCGCGTCTGGTGGCTTTTGCCGATGTACATGGCGATCTTTCTGCGACCCGAAATGTTTTAAAGTTGGCTGGCCTGATTGATGATGATGATGTGTGGTCCGGGGGTCGGACGGTGGTGGTGCAGACCGGAGATCAGCTTGATCGAGGTGATGATGAACGGGCCATCTTGGACTTGTTTGAGTCGCTCAGTGAGCAGGCGTGGGCCGCAGGCGGGGCGTTCTACCCCCTGCTTGGCAACCATGAAACGATGAATGTCGGTCTGGATTTTCGCTATGTGACAGATGGTGGTTGGGCTGATTTCGCAGACGTTGAATATGACCCCAGTGATTCTCAGTTGTTGGGCTATCCAGAAGAACAGCGGGGTAGGGTGGCGGCATTTCGGCCAGGAGGCCCCTACGCAATGCTGCTTTCAGGCCACAACCTAACGATGATGGTTGGCGATACGGTGTTTGTACACGGTGGCATTTTGCCGGTGCATGCTCGGGCAGGCCTGCAGCGCATAAATGAGGATGTTCAAGCATGGATTCGTGGGGAGTCTTCGGAACCCAATCAATGGACGCATTCTGATTCTTCGCCTGTGTGGAATCGTGGCTATTCGTCCGGCACGGGAACCTCTGATTGTGCCACCTTGATTGAAACACTTGAAATCTTGGGAGCGAGCCGCATGGTGGTTGGTCATACGGTACAGGACGCAGCCAATCCAGCATGCGACGGGCAGGTTTGGCGATTGGATGTCGGTATGGCCGCTCACTACGGTGGAAGCCCGGCTGCTATGCAAATTGAGGATGGCACCGTATCGCTGCTTCAGTAAGGATTTCAGCGCCTTCTCAACACTCAGGGGAGCCTGTCGGGCCAGATCGATATAGATACTCTACGCTTCGGTGATTGCGCGAGAGTGGCGGAATTGGTAGACGCGCTGGATTTAGGATCCAGTAGGCTTGTCCTGTGGGGGTTCGATTCCCCCCTCTCGCACCACCGACTTTCTTTTGGCCTTTTGGTTTACAGGACTTCCTCTCTGGGCGATGCTGTCCCCTGTGCAGGAGGGTCGCGATGCGTGCCGTTTGGTTTGGAATAATTTTCTCTTTGGTGACGGGCTGTCGTTCAAAGAATGTGACGGTAGAAGGTGGGGTTCTTGAAGAGACGGAGGGAGAGTACTCATTGCTGTTTACTCTCGATTCGGAAGCTTCGATTGCCGGCGAAAATGTGGGCTTCACGGTGTTCATGTTGGATGCAGATGGCGTTTCTACAGAAGCTGATTCCTTCACCATCAACAGTGACGTGGAGCCAGCACTGGAAGTCACGGACTCGGTATTGATAGCAACGGTAGCGGGAAGCCACACGATGAGTGTGACCGCCACGGATGCGGCTGGAGTAGAGCAGTCGGCCACGGACACGCTGGAGGTCACGGGCGCTCCAGCGGCAGTGGTGACGGTTCAACTCAGCGCTGACGAAGTGCATGCTGGGGAATTGATTGATTTTGAAGTTTCGGCGGCAGATTCCTATGGCAATGTTCTGGATACCTCTGCAGCTGAGATCACCGTCGATGATGCTGTAAGTTTGGAAGGCGGGACGGTGAGTGCGACCACAGTGGGCGATTATGTCATCACTGTTTCATTGGATGGCGTGCAGGGTGAAGCTGCCTGGTCTGTGACGCCCGGTCCAGCCGCGAACATCGATCTAATTCTGGAGGATACTTTCCTTGAACTGGGCGACGAAACTGAGTTCAGTGTGGTCGTGACAGATGAATTCGGAAATGAGACAGAGGACCCTGCGACTGTGGGTGTCATAGAGCCTGGTGTCACTGTGACAGAAGATGAGTTTTCCTTTGAGTCGGAGGGCGTATTTAACTGTTGGGCAGAAGTGACCGGCACCGACATTATGGACGTGGAGACTGTGGTGATTGATTCAACGGGTCCATCCCTTGACGTCTGGACGCCGGATCGGGGGACTTGGACCAGTGAATCCATGGTGGAAGTCACGGGCTACGCAGAAGATGCGGTCAGCGACTTGGCCGCAATAATGATCAATGGAGAAATGGTTGATGAGTTGATCGAGGGCGAGTTTTATCACGAGGCCGATCTGCAGTTTGGTATCAATATTTTTGAGACAACGGCGAATGATACTGACGTTGATGCCGACGGCCTTCCCAATCAAAGTTCAGATATTCGTTCAGTCTTGCAATCCGACACCTATTGGGATCCCGATCTTGCGCTGGACGATGGTCTCACTTTCCGTATGTGGGAAGGAGAGGGGGGGCTGGGCCAACTTGAAATTCTTGCCGCTGACCTCATGGGGTCAGTCGATTTTGATTCTTTGACTTCGGGTTCTTTGTACGACGAAACATTCTGTTTCGATGTGCTGTGGTGGGAGGTGTGTCGAGATGTGATTCTCTATGTGGATGACATCAGCTATGGCGATGTGTCAATGGATATTGATGCCAAAGCATCCGGGACGATGGATGCCAGAATGACCCTTTCGGACTTGGTCGTAAATTTTAGGGCTGAAGGTGACTTTCCGTCGACCGGAACAGTGAATGCATCCGCACTCCATGTGGACCTATCATTTGTTCCCTCCGTTTCAGAGGCGGGTGAATTTTTGGTGGCTGACCCTGTCATTGATGTGCCTCCTGCAGAGGGTTTTTCCGTCGATATAGATGGCTCTCTCGGAGATATTGCGTCTCTTGTGGGGATTGATGTCGAAGAGCTTGTAGAAGATGAACTTGCGAGCGCGATTCAGAGCGCTGTCGAAGATGCAGTTCCTTCTCTACTGGGCGATAGTTTGAGCGCTTTATCTTTTGATCAAGACTTTGAGATTGCCGACAATACCTACACGTTGGCAGCCCGTTTGCAGGCTGCGGAAGTCGATGAAAATGGGCTTACTTTCCGTATGAGTACTCAGGTCAATGTTGCGGAAGAGCGGGGTGTAGGCGCCCTTTATGGTCCTGAGTTCTTCCCATACTTTGGCTATGCTGCACCGGTTCCAGAAGATGAAGGCAGTGGTACAGACATGAATCTATCGACTGATATGTTCAATCAGTTGATGTTTGCTCTTTGGCGCGGAGGCATGCTGGACCAGGAGCTGACGGAAGAAGAGTTGGGGATTGATATGGCCACGATTGGTCTATTGTTGCCTGGCTTAGAAGACCTCACGATGGTGACGACGCCACTGTTGCCTCCAGTACTTATTCCTCGTGCTGATTGGGCGGATGGGTATGAGTATGACCTGCAGTTGGGCGGGATGTTGGTACAAATACACGATGGCCCAGTCACGGACGACAGCTTGGCGCTGGAACTGTATATGGCGGCCGTAACCCCAATGGACTTTGCGACCGACGAGACAGGTGCCGCCATCGAAATGGTGTTGGGTGATCCGGATGTGTCTGTAGATGCTTCATACGTTGATCCGGCCTTTGATATTGCCGACGATGCAGTAGAAAGCTTGTTTGTTGGATTGATGTCTGTGTACTTGCCCGAACTCACGGGGGAGTTGGGTTCTATTCCGCTTCCCGAGTTTGAAGGCTTTGCGCTCCGGGATGTGACGACATCGATGGCTGGAGACGATGAACCCATGGGCTATTGGGTGGTTTCAGGAAGTCTNGAATAGCGTTAGCTGCGCGCTTCTAAATCTTCCCAACGTGCATACCCTTCAGTGATGGCTGTTTCGATTGTGTTGAACTCTTGGGTCAGTTCAGCCGCCAAGTTCGCATCACCCTTGTATGTTTCCGGGTCGGCCAATTTCATTCCCAGTGCATCTCGTTGTGCCTCTAATGATTCTAAGTGTTCAGGCAGTCCCGCCAGCTCTTGCTTCTCTTTCCATTTAAGTCCAGTTGTAACCTTTGTTTCTTTTGTTTTATGGGCTGGTTTTTTGGGCGCCTTTTCAATGGTTTGTTCGACATCTTGACGGGCNTTGATTGCCTGCATTCTGGATGCGTACCGCACCACGGTCCCATTTCCTTCAAAACTCAAAACAGCGGTACATGCACGGTCAAGCAATGCGCGATCGTGACTGATGACGAGGGTGGCACCATCGAAGGCAATGAGTGCTTCTTCTAAAATTCGTAAGGTCATCAAATCCAGATCGTTCGTCGGTTCATCCAATAGGATGACGTTGGCTCCGTCCAGAAGAAGTCGGGCGATAAGGAGGCGCATTCGTTCGCCACCCGACAGGTCTCGAACTCGTTGATCCATCTGGTCACGACGAAACAAAAAACGTTTTAGAAAGCTGGCGACGTGAATCGGGTGTTCACCGATTGTAACGTGACTATTTCCATTCCCTGCGGCTTCAAAAAGGGTGTCTTCGTCGTTTAGTCCTGATCGGGCTTGGTCGATCATCGCCAACTTGACCCGTGGGGCTCGGTGAACTTCTCCAGCAAGTGGCTTCAGTTCTCGAGAGATGAGGCGAAATAGGGTCGACTTTCCAACACCATTCGGCCCCAATACGCCCACACAAGACTTGGCTTGAATGGATGTTGTCAGGGCCGTAAAGAGCGTGTTGTCCTTGTACCCACCTGAAACGTGATCGAGTTCGATCATGGACTGACCACCACGGAAACCAGTGCGTAAATCCAAGTCGAAACTCTGCTCTTGGATCAGTGGCCGTTCTTCACGCAAGGTATCCAAGCGCTTGAGGCGGGCCCTCTGTTTTGTACTGCGTGCAGCTGGACTTCTGGCGGCCCACGCAGCTTCTCGAGCCAGGGTGGCAACGCGGCTCATTTCCGTCTTTTCAAGTCGCGCTCTGCGTTCGGCCCGGGCGACCAAATAGTCGGTGTAACTTCCGTTATAGTGAATTGTTATCCCGTCTTCGACTTCCACAATCCTGTCTGCCGCAGCTTCAAGTAAATACCGATCGTGGGTCACCAACACGACGGCACCTCTGTACCCGGAAAGGAAGCTTTGGAGCCATTCGATGGCTTCTGAATCTAAGTGGTTTGTTGGTTCGTCCAGCAACAAGAGTTCCGGACTTCGGAGCAACGCTCGGGCGAGGGCAACCCTTCGGCGCTGTCCGCCTGATAAAACGGACAGTTTTGTTTCGGGAGGGGGTACACTCAGGCGGTCACTGATGGCTGCGATGTGGTGACTTAAATCCCAACCCACGTCATCGAGTCGGTCTTGAAGGCTGCCGGCAGCATCGAGGTCGTCGGCTTCGATGGCGGCTTGGTATGCGGCGGTTAAATCGCTATGCCACGACTGTGCATCCTCTAGGGCATCGTTCACAGTATGACCAGGCAGGGTAGGGCTTTGTTCCAAAAGTCCTGCGGGAGTCGTTCGCTCTACCGTGCCGTGATCTGGTTTGAGTTGCCCAGCGAGAACTTTCAGCAGGGTGGACTTACCAGAGCCATTGTTTCCAATCAGAGCGACGCATTCTCCTTCATTGACGGTCAGACTTGCGCCACGAAGAATCTGATGATCAGAAAATGCGACTTCGATATCTTGTGCGCGGATCAACACAGGCAGGCCCCGGGGATGGCGTGTACGACCTAACCTTCATGCGGTAATGGTGCGGGCTTCGTTCAAATCAGTACCAAAGGACTGCTATTTTTTTCCTTTGAAGGAACCCTTGNTTTTTCCTTTGAAGGATGGTTTTCCTTTGCCCTTTCCTTTTCCTTTTCCTTTGCCCTTTCCTTTGTACGCGCCACCATCCGAATCTCTTTGGCCACGTACTTTCACTTTGCCCGTCCCGTCCCGTCTCCATGGGGGAACGTTGGACGAACTTTTGGATGAACGCCTTGCTGTGCGCTTGGAGGGCTTGCTGTACCGGCCTCGGCCTTTCTTCTTCCAGTCCGGTGCTTCACTGCTTCCGGGTTTCGCCAATGCGATGTTGACGATGTGACCACGGATGGTGATCTCTGGAATTTCGTTGATGATCGTTTCAGCGATGTCTCTTGGCACCCCTACGAATGCTTTGTTTTCGAATAGATTGATTCGGCCAATATTGGTGCCTGAAATGTTGGCTTCGTTTGCCAGGGCGCCAACTATGTCAGAAGGTCCGATGCCCGCTTGACGGCCAACACTCAAGAAGAGTTCAACCTGGTTTACACGTCGNATTTCATCCTCATCCATCGCAATCCCACGTTCGCGGCGTGGGCGGGTATCGACATCTTCTTTGGGTGGCTTCAGGCTGATGCCGCGCTGCTTTGTGAGCATATGGATTGCGACAGCAGCAATGTCCTCACTGGACACATCGTGGTCGGCTTGAATCTCGCGAATCCAGTCGATGGAATGACTCAGGTCAACATCTTGAAGCGTACGTTCCAAGTCTGCCCACATTGCATTTCGCTGCAAAGTGGCAAGTTCCGCATTGGATGGGGGTTTCATTTCCTCGATGGTGTGCTTGATGGCTTTTTGGAGGAANCGAAGCTTGCGTTGTTCTCCGGGTGTCACCAAAGTGATGGCGGTTCCCTTGGCACCAGCCCGCCCGGTTCGACCAATTCGGTGAACGTAGATTTCCGGGCCGCCTGGATAGTCCATGTTGACCACGCGGGTCAGGTGAGACACATCCAAGCCACGGGCAGCGACATCGGTAGCAACCAGTACAGATAGACTTTTGGAGCGCAGTCTGTTGATCACTCTTTCGCGTGCCGCCTGATTCAAGTCTCCATGAATCGCATCGGCTGGAATGCCATTTTTTGTCAGGCCGTCTGCCACTTCGCCACAGCCTCGTCGAGTGCGGGTAAAAATGAGTGTGGCTCCGTGTGGGTCTCCTTGAAGGATGCGCAACAGGATGTCGAGTTTGCGTCGCTGGGGCGCACGAATCCAAAACTGCTCGATGTGACTCACGCTTAGTTCAGACGACTCCACCTGAATCGTGACGGGCTTGTTGAGGAACTTTTTAGACACGCGTTGGATGGGCGCGGGCATCGTGGCCGAAAAGAGCGCGATTTGTCGCTCTTCTGGCAAGGCTTCAAGAATGTGTTCTACAGGCTCCAGAAAACCCATTCGCAACATTTCATCGGCTTCATCCAGAACGAACATTTCAACGTTGTTGAGGTCGAGTGTCCCTCTGTCGAGGTGGTCAATGACTCTTCCGGGGGTGCCCACGACGATGGTGGCCCCATTCCGAAGCGCTTTGAGTTGCGGAGGATACGGTGCGCCACCGTAGATGGTAACGACGCGGATGGGGAGTCCTTTAGAGAAACTCCGAATCGCTTCAGCAACCTGAATGGCCAGTTCGCGTGTTGGTGCGAGAACCAGTCCTCGAACGTTGGAACCACCGTCCTTGAATCGCTGGAGCATCGGAAGCCCAAACGCGGCGGTTTTTCCTGAACCTGTTCGCGCTTGGCCGATCATGTCACGACCTTCAAGTAGAGGCGGGAGCGTTTCCGCTTGTACCGGTGTGGGGGACTCGAAGCCCAGTTTCTCGACTGCAGCAAGGATCGCAGGATCGAGATCGAATTCTGGGAATGTGGTCATAGGTCACCAATGTTGAGGCCCGCGCTAATAGGGTATTCAGCGTGTCGACGCCACCCTGAAACCGTTGCACATCATTCGCATCCGTAGATAAAATTTATGGTTGGGTTGNGGTNGGTGGACGTTTGATTGTAGAGCCAAACGTTGTGCGTCATGGGTGTGACGCCCACTTGTGGTTGTCGATATGCCACATTTTGTACGGAAAGTGGGCCTAATCACGATACGCAATCGTCACTGGAGAACACATGAAGAATCATCAATTTCAAACGGTTTTGGTTGCTGCCTTGTCGATTGGACTCGGCGCGGCACTGACGTCAACGGATGCCATTGGCTATCCTTCAACAGCTGCAATCTCAGCTGGGGTCAACCNGCTCGTATCCACAGGAGGCAGTATTTCCGTCGATGACATGGCGGCAGTATTGGTCGCGCCCAGCGACCAAGATGTCATCGTGACAGATTACGCTTTCGATCCGGACATAGCGGACCAAACCTGTGTTTCCATTATCCGCCTTCAATTTCAGTTGGCGGGATCGGGAGAGGTGTTGGGTCAACGCAGTATGACCACTCACTTCTGGGGTACTTCGCGTTGGGAGCAATCAAGCATTGATACAAGTCTTGAGAGTGGGTTGCGGATTCCCGCAGGGGAAACACTGAATCTTGTTGCCGAGTCACGCTACGTTGACGGTTGCAGCGCACGTGGGGTTGCCTACAGTGTGTCTGGATATTTGGCTCAACCCTAAAGGTTTGCTTGCTTGCTACGGTACCGAACAATCTGGATGGCCTTGGGGCTTGTGATGGCGGCAGAGGTCGCGTTGCGGCTGGTCTATGAAAACTTGCCAAGCTTGTCGGTGGATACCCAGCCCTTTGTGCCTGAAGACCGCCCATCGGTGGTTGCTCAGGGTCCCGATCTTCCTCTGTGTCATGAACCAAAACAAGAACGGCCAGCCGGTGCGGGTGAGTCGCCACCCCCAGCGGTGGGCTGGGTTCGGAAGTTGGCCGGAAGTGGCGAGCCTTTCATTTTGTTTGTTGTGGGAGATAGTGGGGCGCTGGGGGCGGGTGTCGAACCAGAGCAAACCTATGCATACGGAATCGCACAGCGGCTTCAGGCCCAGACGTCTCGCCCAGTCCACTTGTTTGATCTTGGATACAACGCTGCCAGCTACTGCGGCTACCTAGAGGAGCTGCACCATCATCTGGATCGGATGACGCCCGACTTGGTTGTACTCCACATGTTTGCCGACGATTTGGAACAGCAGGCCCTTGTACTCACTGGCGGTGTGTTGCGAGCCGATCCTTCTCACATAGAGAGTCGTGCTGCATCGTGGTTGTTGTCCAACCTATATGTGGTGAACTGGGGTTGGTGGAAAGGTTTGGAATGGGTCGTTCATTATGTGACCGATGGAGCGCAAGTTGCGCCGACATGGGTCGAGCGTGGACCTCGTCTTATTCCCAAGCAGACATTGAATAATTTCGGTGACGCCATGGTTCACCTGCAAACGCGTTTACAAAACGAAGGTGTCGCACAGTTCAACTTTCTGATCTCGCCGGCGGGGTGGGGGATGTGTCCCGATGCACCCAGTCCAACGAGTGAGTGTGGCTGGCTTGCTGAAGACATGGATGCCATGTCTGTCCAGTTGGATGAAGGTGGGGTTTCGTGGACCGATTTGCGCGACATATGGACGGATGACTCTGCCAGTGTACAAGAACTTGAAATGCGCTTTTACAGAGAGCAGGGCCGGTTACCGGTTCACCCCAATGAACAGGGTCATGAACGAATTTTGACGGCGCTGTGGCCCTTAATTGAAGAGGTGTGGATGGCTCACGAGCGGCCATGAAACGGGCCGTGTGAGGCCATTCTTCAGACGTTCGGCTTCACGTCATCCATTTTTTGGCTGGAGCATTCGTTGAATTCGGTTAGAGCCGCGGCTCTGAATCATCCGAGAGAGGTAGTCATGCAGTACGAAATGAACATTGAAGAGGTCTCATCCATCGCCCGTAAGCTTCACTTTACGGTGGCGGCAAGCGAAGTGAAGAGTGAACTCGACAAAGCGTACAATGACATGATGCGTCGTGTTCGCCTTCCAGGTTTTCGCCCAGGCAAAGTGCCACGGAGCATGCTGGAAGTNCGATTTGGCAGCCAAGTAAAAGGCGAAGTATGCGGACGTTTGATNGAAGGNGCGTACCGNGAAGCTGCGGGTGACTTACCNGTCATCGGACAGCCNGCAGTTGTAGAGCAGGGTGAAGTGACGGGCAAGGCCGACCTCACGTTCTCCATTGCGGTTGAGTTCCGACCAGAAATCACTGTGAAGGGCCACAAAGGTGTCGCTGTCGATATGCCAGTCGGCAAAGTGACCAAGGCAGATATTGATCGTGCCATTCAACAACGCCTCTCTTCTCAGACACGAATTGAAGAAGTCACTGACGATCGTGCGGTAGCACCGGGCGATATGGTCATGACGGCACTGACGCTGACACAGTCGGGTACCGANCTCGTCAACGAACCAGGAACCATGATTCAAACGATTGGTGAGCGCTTCTACCCCGGTGTTGAGATGTTGCTGGTTGGCCTGAAGAAGGGTGAAAGCAAGAAAGAAGAAGTCACCATTGGTGAGAATGCTGAGTCGGCGTCTCTCAAGGGACAGACCGTTCTTGCGGAAGTGACCGTGGTAACGATTCAGGCCCATGTCGTTCCAGAGTTGGACGATGAAGTGGCGAAGGCGTTGGGNCACGACAATGCCAAGGCGATGAAGAAAGACCTGACCGGTCAGTTGGAAGATTTCGCAGAGCAGACGGGCAAGAACCAGGCTCGAGTCGGAGTTTTGGAAAAGTTGGTTGAGAGCAACGAGTTTGAAGTTCCTCAGGGAATGGTTGAAGAACAAATGAATGCTCTGGTAGATGAACTTCGGCAGCGTCAGGCCTACATGGGCCGTGATCCCAGCGAATTGAAGTTCTCTGATTCTGAAGTAGCGGACCTTCGCACTCGTGCGGAGTTCGCTGCACGTGCCAGTTGCATTCTCGACGGCGTTTCTCGTCAAGAGAAGATTGAGGCGACGGATGCAGACTTGGATGCGAAGATTCAAGAAATTGCAGACCAGCAAGGCCAGCCGTTGGAAGCCATCAAGGGATATATCGAACAGCAAGGCGCTGCTGCGACACTGAAAGCAAGAATCCTTGAAGAGAAAACACTTGATTGGCTGATTGAAAATGCCAAGGTGACCCGCGTGGACCCACCGGCTGAAGATGCGGCTGAAGAGAAACCCGCGAAAAAGAAAGCCGCGAAGAAGACCGCCAAAAAGGCTGACGCACCTGCATCGGATGCCTCTCCAGCATGGAACAAGTCCATGAAAAAGGATGAGCTTTTGGCTGTAGCAAAAGGGCTTGGCTTGGACGTAAATACGAAGATGACCAAAGCACAGATTGTAGAGGCACTTGGCGCTGCGTAAGTCTTCAAAAACCGTCGATAAAAACGCCGTCCTTTGGGTCGGCGTTTTTTCGTTTCATCCCAGGGAAGCCAGCTAGCCGTCTGTGGGTTACCGTTTTTATATCCTACCACCCCGGCCGTCCTGGCCCTATTCGGAGAGAAGATGAGCGACCCGCATCTGAGCACGTTCTATTTGCCCACAGTCATTGAACACACCCGCGGCGGTGAGCGCGCGTACGATATTTACTCGCGCTTGCTGATGGACCGCATCGTGTTCCTCGGTACACAGGTCAACGATACCGTAGCCAATGCAATTATTGCGCAGCTATTGTTTCTTGAGAGCCAAGATCCCGAGAAAGACGTTTATATGTACATCAACAGTCCCGGTGGTGTGATTACCGCTGGAATGGCGATTTACGACACCATGCAGTACATCCGTCCAGATGTGGCCACCATTTGTATGGGACAGGCGGCGTCCATGGGTGCTGTGTTGCTTGCAGCTGGCGCCCCTGGAAAGCGTCGCGCGCTTCCACATGCACGCGTGCTGATTCATCAACCGCATGGTGGCGCCCAAGGTCAGGCAACAGACATCGAAATTCACGCGAATGAGATTTTGCGACTTCGAGGCCAATGCAATGAGATCTTGGCATCCCATACAGGCCAAACGGTCGATCAGATTAAGTTGGATACCGAAAGAGACAACATCATGGATCCGACACAGGCTGTAGCCTACGGGTTGATCGACGAGGTTGTTGGGGCTCCTGACGAATCGGCTGAAAACGATGACGATGCAGACGAAAAGTCTGAGTAGTATTCAGTAGACGAATCGCATCTTTATAAAAAGGAATGTGATTCGTCTTCATTTCGGTTTTGGGCGTCCGATACCCCTTTTAAGTCGGTACGTCCGTAGTACGTTCCACCGGAGGATTTGAACCCTCCACTTTCCTTTGGAGTCTAGAACCGTGAGCCGAAAACCCACGTCCGGACGAAATTTATCCTGCTCTTTCTGTGGAAAGTCACAGCGCGAAGTGCGCAAGTTGATAGCGGGTCCCTCTGTGTACATCTGCGATGAATGTGTAGAACTGTGCAATGACATCATCACAGAAGAATACGAGCGTGAGGACTACTACGCCTCTCGCGCCCTTGTTCCCAAGCCCAAGGAAATCAAGGTGCACCTTGATGACTACGTGATTGGTCAGGAACGAGCGAAGAAGATTCTTTCTGTAGCCGTACACAATCACTACAAGCGAATCGATAATCGTTCTGGTCATGATGACGTCGAACTTCAAAAGTCGAACATCCTGATCGTGGGTCCAACAGGTACAGGAAAAACTTTATTGGCACAGACTTTGGCACGTTTTCTCAATGTGCCATTTACGATTGTCGATGCGACCAGCCTTACCGAGGCTGGGTATGTCGGAGAAGATGTAGAAAACATCATTCTCTCACTCTTCCAAGCTGCTGACTACAATGTAGAACGTGCCATGAAGGGCATCATTTACGTCGATGAGATCGATAAAGTGAGCCGCAAGGGTGAAAATCCGAGCATTACCCGGGACGTGTCCGGCGAAGGTGTTCAGCAGGCTCTGCTTAAGATTATTGAAGGTACAGTCGCTAATGTACCGCCCAAGGGGGGGCGTAAACATCCCCAGCAGGAGTTCCTCCAAGTCGACACGACAAACATTTTGTTCGTGTGTGGGGTCGCATTTGTGGGGCTTGAGAAGATTATCGAGGAGAGGCTCAACAAGTCAGGAATCGGTTTTGGTGCTTCCGTGGTGGAGCACACTGATTTGAGTAAGGGCGAGTTGCTGGCTCAAGTCGAGACGGAAGACCTTCTGCGCTTTGGAATGATTCCAGAGTTT